>JAQGOI010000066.1 GCA_028293685.1 Lysobacteraceae bacterium
CTCGCGGCTGAAGCCGCTCCCACAAAAGCGGCGAGTGATCAGGCGAAACTCGCGGCGTATCCCGAACTGACGATCGTCTTCTGCAGGGGATCGACCAGCTTGATGCCGCCAGCCACCACCTGGTGCCCGCGTGTCGGCGCGACATCCATGCGTCCGAGTGCGGCGCCGCGATAGTCGCAGACGCGGCCACCAGCCTCGCGAACCAGCAGGACGCCTGCGGCGATGTCCCAGGGCTGTAGGCCTGCTTCGAAGTAACCGTCGCTGCGTCCGCACGCGACGTAAGCCAGGTCCAGCGCTGCCGATCCCGTGCGGCGCACGTCTTCCGCGTCGACGAGCAACTTGCCCACGCATTCGAGCTGCGCGCCCGCCCGCGCGCGTTCACGCGGTGGAAATCCGGTGATGAGCATGGCGCCCGAAAGATCCTTGCGTTCGTTGACCCGGACACGGCGTTCGTTGAGCACCGTCCCCGAGCCACGGCTGGCCGTGAACAGCTCGTTGCGCAGCGGATCGAAGACGACACCGTGCACCGGTTCGCCGTTTTCCACCAGCGCAATCGAAACGCACCAGTGCGGAAATCCATGCAGGTAATTGCTGGTGCCGTCGAGTGGATCGATGACCCAGGTGAAGCGGCCACCATCGCGAACGCCCGCCTGCTTGCCGCCTTCTTCGCCCAGCACCGCGTAATCGGGGTTGGCGCGTTTGAGCTCCTTGATGATCTCGGCTTCGGCGAGGCTGTCGACTTCACTGGCGTAGTCGAAGCGGTCCTTCTCGATGACATTGATGGCATCGAGCCGGTGCATATGCCGCAGCAACACGTTGCCGCCGGCTCGGGCCGCCTTGACCATGACATTGACGGCAGGCTTTTGCATGGCGACGCACTCCGGAGCGCGGGAAGGATCAACAGGGAAAAAGAGCAGGCCGGTTCGGGACCGGGCGCGGAGTTTACCATTGCCGCATGAGCGCCCAAGGCCCAACGCCCGCCGACACGACCCCCGACGTACTCGCGCGCATCCGGATCGTCCTCGTCGGAACCCAGCATCCGGGCAACATCGGATCATCGGCGCGCGCCCTGAAGACGATGGGTTTGTCGCGACTGGTCCTGGTCGCGCCCGAGAAGTTTCCGCACATCGAAGCCCATGCGCTGTCTGCCGGTGCGGATGACGTGTTGGAAGCCGCCGCTGTTCATGCGTCGCTGGCCGAGGCGGTCGCCGATTGTCGACTCGTGCTCGGTTGCACGGCCCGCAGCAGGCGGGTGGCGTTGCCCGAACAGTCGCCACGCGATGCCGCATTGCGCGCTATCGGCAAGGCCGGCGAGGGCAGGGAAGTCGCGCTCGTGTTCGGTCGCGAGCGTACCGGCCTGACCAACGGAGAACTGCAGCTGTGTCACGGCGCGGTGCACATTCCCGCCAATCCGGACTACAGCTCCCTGAACATCGCGGCTGCGGTGCAGGTGGTCGCGTATGAATTGCGCCTTGCGTTGCTGGCAGCCGACGCGTCTGTCCTGAATTCAACCATGGTCGAACCGACCGCCGTGCCGGCACCGCATGCCGCGATGGAAGGATTTTTCGCGCAACTGGCCGACACGCTCGACGCGATCGACTTCCACAAGGGTCGCGCGCCCGAATCGGCGATGCGCAAACTGCGGCGACTGTTCATGCGTGCGGAGCCCGACGCGGCGGAGGTTCGCTTGTTGCGAGGCATCCTTGCCGATGCGCAGCGCATGGCGCGACTGGCGTCGAGTGGAGCATCGTCCGACGACACACCTGCCGGCAGCCGGTAACCGAACACTCGCAAACAACACCACGGTTACATCAATCGGGCGATCCAACCTTCGGCGACGTGCGTCAGTGATCCAGACAGCACGCCGAACACCGCGATGGCGACGGTGCCGCCCACCCAGGCGATGAGCATCACCAGGCCGTCCTGCTCGAGCAGGGCGACCGCAAACAGCAACAGCAGCCCGCCGAAGAGATAGTTGGTCAGCGGGATCGGCAATGACAGCAGCAGGCCCAGCAGGATCAGCAACAAACCGGTCAGCACGGTCGCGAACCGATTGGACAGCAAAGCCTGCAAGCGTGGCCGCACGAGTTTCTCGAGCCGAGCCAGAAAAGGCGTCAGCTTTCGATCGAAACGGATCAGGACGCGACGGTGCGGCCCACGGTTGGCGATGAAACGCGGCAACCAGGGGCGATGCATGCCGATGAGCAGCTGCGCACCAATCAGCATGGTCAAGGGGCCGCTGATCGCCCCGCCGATCGGGATCGGAATGAATGCAGGCAATGTCGCAATCAGCAGCAGCATGCCGAACGCGCTGCGATCCAGCTCGGCAAGCAGCTCGCCCAGCCGCAGGATGTCCTCCGGGTCTCCGTCCACGTAGGCGTGCAGGTGCGCGCGGACGCTGCCCTCACGCGGCGAGGCGGCTCCTTCAGCCGCCATCGTTGCGGTCGTGCCCGTTCGCCCGTTGCAGCAGCAGCTTGTCGATGCGCGGCCCGTCGAGGTCGACCACTTCGATGCGCCACCCCTCCCAGCTGAAATACTCCGCTGCATGCGGGATGCGCCCGAAATAGGCGATCACCATGCCGGCGGCCGTGTGGTAGTCGTGCTCTTCCTCGCCCGGCAGCGAGCGCCCGCCGAGCAGTTCACGCAGATCGTCGATCGGCAGCGAGCCATCGACGAGCAGGGATCCGTCCTCTCGCGCAACGACCAACGCATCCGCGTCGGCGCTCTCGCCCGATTGCATGCGACCAAGCACCGCACCCATCAGGTCGTTCAAGGTCACCATGCCCGTGACTTCGCCGTATTCATCGACGACCAGGGCGAGGGACTGCTGCTCCTCGCGGAAGATTTCCAGCAGCTTGAGCGCGTGCGTGGATTCGGAGACGAACACCGCCGGCCGCAATGTACGGAAGAGGTCGGGCTGGGTTTCGTCCAGCCGATCGAGCAGGGTCTTGACCTCGAGTACGCCAAGGACATCGGTGTCGCTGTTGCGATAGACCGGGTAGCGCGAATACGGCGTCTCGCGCATGGCTGCCAGGTTTTCATGGAAGCTGGCGCCTGCGTCGAGCCAGGCGATTCGGGTGCGCGGCGTCATCATGCTGTCCGCAGTGCGATCGCCCAGGCGCATGACGCGATTCATCATGTTGCGTTCGTCGGAATCGATGAGGCCCTGCTCGTGGCTCTCGCTCACCAGCATGCGGATTTCTTCCTCGGTGATCGTCGATCCGCCGCCGGTATCCAGCCGCAGCAGGCGCATCACCGTGCGTGTGCAGAACGACAACGCCAGCACGAGTGGTTTGGCGGCCTTGGCGAAAAAATCCATCGGGTAGGCGACCGCCGACGCGATCTGCTCGGGCCTGAGCGTGCCGATGCGCTTGGGTACGAGTTCGCCCACCAGCCCGAACAGGAACAGCATCACCAGGAACCCGGATGCAAATCCAATCTGGCTGGCGTAGCGCGCCAGCACTGGAATCTCCCGGATCGGTTCGGCGAGCTTGGCGCCCAACGATTCACCGCCGAAATAACCGATCAGCAGGCTGAGCAGGCTGATCCACAGTTGCACCGACGACAGGAAGCTTTCCGGATGCTCGGCCAGATGGAGGGCCTTGCGTGCGCCGCGACTGCTTTCGGCCATGTGCTTGAGCCGGCTCTTGCGCGAGGTCAGCACGGCCATTTCGGACATGGCGAAGAAGGCGTTGCACAGGATCAGAAGGAAGACGATCAGCAGTTGCGTCACGCGCGCCGCTCCTGGCCGGTGGAGTCCATCGCGCGGGCAGGGCATGACGGTGTGGACGACGCCGGGTCGGCGATGCGTGCAGGCGCGGCAGGCGGGAAGGGGGCGTCGTCCATAGGCTGCGCCGGAGCGCGGGGGCATCATAACAGCCGTGCCCGGAGCCCCAGGTCGCCGTGCGGGTGGCTGGAGTAGCCGGGCGAACCGGTCATAATTCGCTCCTTCAGCTCACGCCCAACTGGACGTCATCATGTTTTCCCTGCAGACCATCTTCGGCCAAGGCAAGCAGTTCTTCTCGTTCCTCGATGACGCGGCGGTGGCCGCGCACGACAGCACCAAAGCCCTGTACGAGATGCTCAAGGCGCCGGAACGTACGCCCGGGCTGGAAGCCTTCAAGCTGGCGCGCCAACGTGAGCGCGTGGCGTCTGACAAGATCAGCCAGGCGCTGGTCGACAGCTTTATCACGCCGATGGAGCGCGAGGACATCGAGGCGCTCGCTTCGGCGCTGTACAAGATTCCGAAACAGGTCGAGCGCTTTGCCGACCGCTATGCGCTGGCCAGGCACCGGCTCGAAGGGATCGATTTCGCGCCGCGCGCCGCGATGCTGGAACAGGCCGCCGGCGTCGTGGTGGAAATGGTGCGCGAGCTGCGCGAGATGGGGCTCGAGCGGATGAAACAGCTCAACGACCGCCTGCGCGTGCTGGAAGCCGAAGCCGACCGGCTGATCCTCGAACTGCATCGCGACATCTATTCCGGTCGACTGGATGCCAGCGAAATGTTCCTGCTCAAGGAATTCTTCGAGATCCTCGAAAAGGCCATCGATCGCTGCCGTGAAGCCGGCGTCGTCGCCTACCAGATCGTCCTGAAAAACAGCTGAGGATCAGACCATGCTGACCCTCGTGCTGGTCGTGGTGGCGACCGCGCTGCTGTTCGAATTCATCAACGGATTCCACGACACCGCCAACTCGATCGCGACGGTGGTGGCGACCAAGGTGCTGTCGCCCGCGCAGGCAGTGCTGCTTGCGGCGTTCTTCAACCTGATCGGAGCCTTCTGGGGCACGGCGGTTGCCAAGACAATCGCATCAGGCCTGATCGACACCGACGTGATCACGGTGACCTCGCAGGTGATCCTTTGCGCGCTGATCGGCGGCATCATCTGGAACCTGTTTACGTGGTGGCGCGGAATCCCGGCATCGTCGTCGCACGCTTTGATCGGCGGCTTGTGCGGCGCGGCGCTCGCGGCGGCTCACAACAACTGGCATGTCCTGATCTGGTCGCAATCGGCCGAGGACTGGACCAAGAACAAGGGCGTGTTGTGGAAGGTTGTATTGCCGATGGTCAGCTCGCCGGTTGCGGGGTTCACCCTTGGCATCGCGATCATGGTGCTGCTGTGGGCGATCATCGGTGGGATGGCGCGCGCCGGCGGCCCGCTGGCAAGACTCGTACGGCCGCGCTGGGTCAATGCGTTCTTCAAGAAGGCGCAATTGGTTTCAGCGGCGTACATGGGCTTCGCGCACGGCACCAATGATGCGCAGAAGACGATGGGCGTCATCGCGCTTGCGCTGTTTGGCGCACAGGCAGCCGGCGCGCTGGACCACGTACCGGCGTGGCTCGGGTTCCTGCACCCAAGCGGCGACGACAAGCACATCGACAGCTGGATCATCGCGTCCTGCGCGCTGGTGATGGCGGCCGGCACCGCGGCCGGCGGTTGGCGGATCATCAAGACGATGGGCCACAAGCTGGTCAAGCTCCATCCGATTGACGGCTTTGCCGCCGAGACGGCCTCGGCCACGATCCTGACGCTGGCCGCGCACTTCGGCATGCCGGTGTCCACGACCCACAGCATTTCCACGGCGATCATGGGCGTGGGTTTCGCCAAGAATCCGCGTCAGCTGAAGCTGACAGTGATCGAGCGGATCGTCTGGGCCTGGATCCTGACGATCCCGGCCGCAGGGCTCATCGCCTATGGCCTGCTGACCGCGTTCCAGTCGCTCGGATGGGCGTGAGCGCAGCGCAAATCGACTCGGCTCACCCGTAGGAGCGGCTTCAGCCGCGACCCCGCGGTCCGCATGACACCCCGCGCCGTCAAGCGACACCTCTCGCAGGTGTCGCGATAGCTTGCGGAGGTCTCCTGATACTTGATTTGGTTGTCCCGATACCCCGCGCGGTTGTCGCGACATCTCGCCGGGTTGTCGCGATACCCCGCGAAGGTGTCCAGACACCTGATTTCGTTATCCCGACACCGCCCGCGATTATCGCGAGACCTCGCCAGGTTGTCGCGACACCTCGCGAAGGTCGCCGGATACCGGATTTGGTTATCCCGATACCGCGCGCCGTTGTCGCGACACCTCGCGAGGGTCTCCAGACACCTGGTATCCCGCTTCGCTAAGGTCTCGGATGCGTGTCTGGTATCCGATTGCCCGGCTGGCGCAGCGGACCCGGCGGCCGCCTAGAGCAGGTCGCCGCCAGCGGACAATGCGCGCTCCATGCGGTCGCCCATGCCCCCGATCTCCAGGATCAGCCGGTCGACCTCGGCCGGGGTCAGGCCGTGATAGGGACGGTTCTCGCACAGCTGCAGGTACGGCACGCCGTCCAGGTCGCCCACAGCCAGGTAGCCAACGCGGCTTTCCCAGTTGAAGGCGAGCACGCGTTTGCAGTCGATGCCGGTGGTCGGCGCGACGGCCGTGCTCACGCGCAGGTAGGTGCGCGCGTCGTCATCTTCGAGTTCGGACAGGAAAATCGCCTGGTGCC
>JAQGOI010000121.1 GCA_028293685.1 Lysobacteraceae bacterium
TCGTTCAGTTATCAGATCACGAATACCTACACCGCTACCTGCACGTGGAAAGCCACGCATGAGCGGATCAGGTATCCGATCGTCCACACCAGCGGTCTGGCCGTCAACAGTGGCCTGGTCTTCCTGAGCGGCGGCCATCGTTTGTTCGGTGGTTATTCATTGAGCGGCTTTGGTGCTCCGTTCGAATCGGGCGACACGCTTCCCACGCTCGGCGCCAGCTGCAAGAAGGGCAAGGCCGGCGGCGTTTGGACCGATTTGACCCAGGTCGGCAGCGCTGCTGGTCTGTACGCGAACTACGGCACGTCCCAGACGTTGATCTACTGATCGGGCCTGGTTGCGTAAGCAACCACGCCTCCGGGTTTAGGCATTGGCCGCGGGGAAACCTGCGGCCATTGTCGTTTCAGGCCGCCCATTTAAGGTCGTTCTGCTGAGCGGGAGCCCCGCTGTCCCGGCTGAGTTTCCCGGTCGCTCGCTTTGAAGGATACCGATCAGGGTCCGGGCATCGAATGGGGCATGGGCCTTGATGTCGTTGTCGAAGTAGCAGAACACATCGCGTTGACGACACTCGGGAGCGGTCGGGTGGATGCGGCGCGCCCGCTTCGGTTCGCGTCCTTCTCCCCAGCGCCGAATGGCGGCGGCCCATCGTTCCAGCACCGGCTTGCCGTATCCACTGGCATACAGTTCGGTGTCGCCGTGCAGGCGGACGTAGATGAAGTCGCTGGTCACGTCTTCGGCGAACGGCCATTTTCCGGCAGTGTCGGCCACGACCCAGGCCACTCGATGCCGCCGAAGCTGATCGATGAAGGCCGGATCGCAAAAACTGTCGTGCCGCACCTCCATGGCGTGCCTGAGGGGCCGGCTGCGATCGATCGCCAATGCGCTGCGCCCACGCATGCGCCCGACGTCCCTGCGCCTTGCAAGCGACAACGCCTGGCTAGTGTCGGCAGGCAGCAGCGACAGGAAGCCTTCGATGCGCGCCGGGTCGTAGCGCATGGTCGGTGGCAGTTGCCAGAGTATCGGCCCGAGCTTGCTGCCCAGCCGCAGGATCCCTGACGCGAAGAAGTTGGCCAGCGGTCCTCCGACCTCCTGCAAGCGCAGCATGTGCGTCACATAGCGCGGCCCCTTGACCGAAAACATGAAGTCGTCGGGCGTTGCCTCGTGCCACGCCGAGTAACTCCGTGGCGTCTGCAGCGAGTAGAACGAGCCGTTGATCTCGACGCTGTTGAAGCAACGCGAGGCGTATTCCAGTTCCTGTCGCTGCGGCAGGCCTTTGGGGTAGAACACGCCACGCCACGGAGCGTAACGCCAACCGGAGATGCCGATTCGGATCGCCATCGGGCAAGGCTGGCAAACCCATTGTCGAAAACGGGTGAGTCGAAAGCCCCTGCATGCCGGATTGACAGCGCGTTCGTGGTTTCCAGGTACGGCTGGCTGGATAAGACGCGGGCGAATTCCTCCAGCGTTACGGTTTCAGTTCGAGGCGATGGAAGGACGCCGCCGTCGCCCAAGCGTCGAAGGCCCTGGACGGTCGCGCTAGAATTGCGCAATGGGCAACACCCCGATCATCCCGGCCGCTCGAGCGGCTGACGACAACCGTGATTTCCTGGCGTGCCAGCTGCTGATTGCATTGCCGGCATTGGCCGACTCGCCATTTGCGCGCAGCGTGGCCCTGATCTGCCAGCACGACGACGAAGGCGCCATGGGCATCGTCGTCAATCGTGCGGCGGAGTACACGCTCGGCGACGTTTTCGAGCAGATGGGAATCGCCAGCCAGGATGCGACCCTGTGTGCGCAACCGGTGCTGGCTGGCGGTCCTGTGCATCCGGAGCGTGGCTTTGTCCTGCACGATGGCGGCGATCAGTGGGATTCGAGCCTGGCGATTGCCGACGGCCTTTCCGTGACGACATCGCGCGACATCCTTGAAGCGATGGCGCGCGGCGACGGTCCGGCCAACGTTGCCGTCGCACTGGGTTGCGCGGGATGGGGCGCCGGGCAACTGGAGAGCGAACTGGTCGACAACAGCTGGTTGACCGCACCTGCCGACACGGAATTGCTGTTCAACACGCCGCTGGACCGGCGTTGGCAAACGGCGGCTGCCCGGATTGGCGTGGACATGGCGCGCATGGCCGATTACAGCGGGCATGCCTGACACCGCTCCGCCAGGAGCGCACGTCAGCGCGACCATCCGTCGCGACGGTACGGTGCTTGGTTTCGATGTCGGCACCCGTCGCATTGGCGTGGCGGTCGGCAGTGCCTTCGGGCACGGCGCTCGCGCCCTGGCCGTGGTCGATGTGCATGGGCATCAGCCGGACTGGTCGGCAATCGAGCGCCTGCACAAGGAGTGGCGGCCCGATGGCTTCATCGTCGGGGATCCGATGACGCTCGACGGCGGTGACCAGCCCATCCGGTCGTTCGCCCACGCATTCGCCAGGGATCTGCGCGCGCGCTTCTCGCTGCCCGTGGTGCTGGTCGACGAGCGCGCCAGTTCCATCGACGCTGCGCAGCGTTACGCCGCCGAACGCGCTGCCGGACGCAAACGCCGTCGCGATGCGGCGGTGCTCGATGCGGTGGCGGCCGCCGTCATCGTCGAACGCTGGCTGGCCGCACCCGATGATGCGCAGGTCGTTGGATAGGATGTCCGCCCATGTCGGGACGGGGCAGGTATCGGTGGCAGTGAAAGACGGACGGATTTCCAGAAGACGGATGGCTCATCGATGATCGGACAACTCGACTCCAGCGGCCGTCTGCGCCACCTGCTCACGCTCGATGGCTTGCCACCGACGGTACTGTCGCGGCTACTGGATCGCGCACAGCAGCTGCACGAAGACGCGCAGGGTGGGACTGCCCTGCGGCATGTACTTGCGGGAAAAGCCGTGTGCACGCTGTTCTTCGAGCCTTCGACACGGACGCGCTCCAGCTTTCACCTGGCTGCGGTTCGCCTTGGAGCCGATGTGCTGAACTTCGACGCATCGGCGTCATCGACCACCAAGGGCGAGACGGCGATCGACACCTTCAAGACCATCGAGGCGATGGGCGTGACGGGGTTCGTGATCCGCCATCAGGCCGATGGTGCGGTTGCCGCACTGGCCGAAGTGGCCAACGCCGGCACCACGGTGATCAACGCCGGCGATGGACGCAAGGCGCATCCCACGCAGGGCCTGCTCGACATGCTGACACTGCGGCAGGCCAAGGGAAACGCGTTCGAAAAACTGAAAGTGCTGATCGTGGGCGACGTCAGGCATTCGCGCGTGGCGCGATCGGACCTGCACGCCCTGCATGCGCTCGGCGCGACGGACATCCGTGTCTGTGGTCCGCGCACGTTGTTGCCCGATGACGACATTCTCGAGGGATGTTCGGTGGGCCAGGACTTCGACGCTGCGCTGCAGGGAGTCGACGTGGTGATGATGTTGCGCCTCCAGCGCGAGCGCATGCAGGAAGGATTGATCCACTCCATCGACGACTACCATCGCGATTACGGACTGACGGTCGAGCGCCTGCGCAGGGCCGCGCCCGACGCTGTCGTGCTGCATCCGGGGCCGATGAATCGCGGCGTGGAAATCGACGACGAGGTGGCTGACGGCCCGCAATCCCTGATCAGGCTGCAGGTTGCGAACGGCGTCGCCATCCGCATGGCGGTGCTGGAAGAACTACTTGCCTGAGCACGCCTCAGGTTGATCGTTGCCTCAGCGGTGCTGCGCAAACAACCACGCCCACAGGTCGGGTGTGGCGTAGGCTGGATCCCAGGCGTTGTGGTTGGCATCCGGGAATTCCGTATAGCGCACCGCGTTGCCCGCAGCCTTCAATGCCGCAGTCGTGCGGCGGTCGTCCTCGAGCGGAACGACGTCGTCCTTCGCCCCGTGGAAAATCCAGATCGGCATCGCGCGCAGTCGGCGCGCCAGCGCCGCATAGGGATCGGTTTCACTGGCGACTGGCGTGACGAACAGTGCGCGCTCGTCATTGGGCGGACGGATCGCGCCTGAAACCGGCACGAGCGCCGCAAAACGTTGTGGCTGCAGCAATGCCAGTTCCCACACGCCGTAGCCGCCCATCGACAGACCCGTGAGATAGGTTCGGCTGGCGTCGCCATGGAATTCACGGGTCGCCGCATCCAGCGTGCCAAAGGCAAGTCGGGAACTCGTGCCGGACCATTCTGAATTGTCCGGGGCTTGCGGAAAGACGACGATGGCCGGGAAGTCGGCCAGGTGGGCACGCACGTAGGTTCCGATCCCGACGGCGACCGGTTTGTCGCCATCGTCGCCGCGTTCACCGGATCCATGCAGGAACAGGATCACCGGCGGGTGCGCCCCGCCTGCCGCCTGCGAGGGCACGAACACCTGGTACCGGTGGGCCGCACCATCCATGACCAAGTCACGCTTCACGAAGTGTCCGCTGTCCTCGCGCGAAGGCACGACGCTGCACGCGCCGACGAGAATCAATGCGAGCATCGCTGCAAAGCCTGGCCATGTGGACATGACTCACTCCTATCGAACACAGTCGGCGTCAGCGTAACAACACCAGCGTAGCCAGTCCCAGGAAGCTCAGGAAGCCCATCACGTCGGTCACGGTCGTCAGGATGACGCCGCCGGCGAGCGCTGGATCGTAGCCCAGGCGCTTGAGCGTCACTGGTACCAGCACGCCGGCCAGCGCGGCTGAAAACAGGTTGATGGTCAGCGCGCTGGCGATCACGAGCGCCAATGGCCACTCGCCGAACCAGAGCCAGACAATGGCGCCGAGCAACGTGCCCAGCGCCAAGCCATTCAACAGCGCCACGCGGATTTCCTTCCAGATCAGCACCTGCACGTTGGATGCCGCCAACTGTCCGAGCGCCAGGCCGCGTACGACCAGCGCCAGCACCTGCGTACCGGCATTGCCACCCATCCCCGCCACGATCGGCATGAGCACGGCGAGTGCGACGATGTGCGAAATCGCGCCCTGGAACTGGCCAACGACGGCCGACGCGAGGAATGCCGTGCCCAGGTTGATCGTCAGCCACAGCAGGCGCCGCTTGGTCGCCCGGCGCACGGGACTGAACAGGTCTTCGTCCTCGTCCAGTCCGGCTGCGCCAAGGGCCTGGTGCTCGGCCTGCTCGCGAATGATGTCGACGACGTCATCGATGGTGATGCGCCCTAGCAGAATGTTGTTGTCGTCGACCACGGGCGCCGAAATCCAGTCGTGATCGGAAAACCGTTGCGCGACGCTGGCGGAGGATTCCTCGTAATCGATCGCCGGTTGTTCGCCGTCGATCAGTTCGTTGATCGGCGTTCCGGCATCGTGGGTCAGCAGCGACTGCAGGGCGATACGCCCCAGATACTGATGCCGGCGGCTGACGACATAGATATGGTCGGTGTGATCGGGAAGCTCGCCGCGCAGGCGCAGGTAGCGCAGCACGACATCGACGGTGGTGTCGGCTCTCACCGTCACCACATCGGGATTCATCAGGCGACCGGCGCTGTCCTCCGGGTACGACAGGACCTGCTCGAGGCGCTCTCGGTTTTCGCGATCCATCGACTTGAGCACTTCATCGATGACCGTGTCCGGCAGGTCCTCGACCAGGTCGGCCAGATCGTCGATGTCGAGGTCCTCGACGGCGGCGACGATCTCGTCCGGATCCATGTCCGCCAGCAGTCCCTCGCGGACGTCATCGCCGACATGCAGGAGCACTTCGCCATCGTCTTCCGGATCGACCAGCCCCCACACCACGGTGCGTTCGCCCGGCGGCAACGATTCGAGCAGGTTGCCGATTTCGGCAGGCGACAGCGTGTTGACCAGCCGGCGCACGGGCCCGAGGCGACCGCTGTCGAGCGCATCTGAAAGCAGACGCAGCTGGCGCGCGGTCTTGTCGTGGCGGACGGCTTCGGCCATGCGGGCCTCCGATGTGCGTCGCATCCACGTAGGCGCGACAGGGTCAGGCGTTCATGCGGACATTATCGCCTGCCGGCACGGCAATGGCACGGCTTATCGAGCAGGCGTCTTCGCTGCCGTCAAACGGGTGATGGCCCGGCAAACGCCTGCATCCACTTTTCGATGCCGATGCGATCGTGCGCACGCAGCAATGCAGGAAGATTTTCGCGCAGCGCGCCGGCATCGCAGTCGCGGATTGCACGGCGGACCTCGAGCAGGCGTGCAGGATGCAGGCTCAGTTCTTCCAGGCCCAATGCCAGCAGCAGCGGAGCGAACAGCGGTTCGGCGGCCATCTCGCCGCAGACCGAAACCGGCTTGCCGCGCTTGTTCGCCAACTTGATCACGTCGTGCAGCAGTCGCAGAACGGCCGGATGCAACGGGGTATAGAGCTCGCCCAACAATTCGTTGTTACGGTCGACGGCGAGCAGGTACTGGACCAGATCGTTGGTTCCGATCGAAATGAAATCGAGCATGCCGATGAATCCCGGAAGCGCGATCGCGGCGGATGGAACTTCGATCATCGCGCCCAATGGGATCGTTTCGGCCACGGCCTGGCCTTCATGCTTCAGGTCCTCGATCACACGCTTGAGCAGCGCGCGTACGGCAACCATCTCCTCGCGGCAACAGACCATCGGCACCAGCACGCGGACCGGGCCGTATCCGGATGCCCGCACCATCGCGCGCAGCTGCGTTTCGAACAGGTCGTCGCGCAGCAGCGAAAGGCGTACGCCGCGTACGCCAAGCGCCGGATTGGGCTCGTCGGTGAGCGCCAGTCCCGTTCGATCGGCCTTGTCGGCGCCGACGTCGAGCGTACGGATGGTGACGGTGCGCCCGGTCATCCCGAGCACGAGATCCCGATACGCGCGGAATTGTGCATCCTCGTCCGGTAGCCGTGCGCTGTTGAGGAAGAGGAATTCGGTGCGGTACAAACCCACCCCCGCCGCACCCAGCGCGTGCGCTTCGGCGACGTCCTCGCGCGATTCGGCATTCGCCCACAGCTTGATATCGACGCCGTCCACGGTCCGCGATGGCTCGCGTCGCAGCCGGTTGAGCTGCTTGCGCTCGCGGGCGTAGTCGCGCGTCCGTGCGCGATGGGCGCGCAGGTCGTTGGCATCGGGTTCGCGGATGACCAGCCCGTTGCCGCCGTCGACGACCAGCACGTCACCGTCGTTGATTTTCTGCAGCGCCTGCTGCGCGCTGACGACGAGGGGCAGGTGCAGGCTGCGCGCCAGGATCGCGCTATGCGAGAGCATGCTTCCGCCCGCCGTGATCACGGCAAGCACGCCCTGCGACTGCAGTTGCAACAATTCGGTCGGTGCGATGTTGTCGGTGACGAGGATCTCGCCGGCGACGCCCTGGGTGTCGGCATCGCGTCGGTGAAGGGCGGCGTGGATGCGGCCGATCACCTGGTCGATGTCGTCGATCCTGCTGCGCAGATACGCATCGTCCATGCCGGCGAAGACATCGGCCAGGCGATCGCGCTGCAGCCGCAAGGCATAGTCGGCCGTGTAGCGGCCGTTGCGGATCAGCGTATCCAGGCCATGCAGCAATTCCGGATCGTCGAGCAGCAACGCGTGCAGGTCGATGAACTCACCGACCTCGCTGGCCAGTGCCCCATGCAGGCGCTCACGCAGGATGTGCATCTCGCCGCGCACGACACGGATGGCCTCGTGCAGTCGCGCCAGTTCGGCGTCGACGTCCTCGACGTGGGCTTCGCTGACTTCAAGGACATGGGGGAGCCGGACCCGCGCGCGCCCCAGTGCACTACCCCGGGACGCACCGTGCGCGGTGAGGACCAGCCGCACTACGCGTGCTCGTCGAAACGACGCGCGAACAGGTCGGCAACCGCGTCGGCCGCCGCCGCTTCATCGGATCCGTCGGTGCGCAACAGCACCATCGTTCCCGGGCCGGCTGCCAGCAACATGACACCCATGATGCTTTTGGCGTTGACCTCGCGGCCCTTGGCCGTCAGCGTCGCATTGCACCGGTACCCCGACAGCAACTGCACCAGCCGCGCGGTGGCACGCGCGTGCAGCCCCAGGCGGTTGTTGACGAACAGTTCGCGTTCGATCATCGGTGTGCGGTCTCAGGCGTCATCGAGGATCACTCCGTTGCGGGCACCGGCCGCGGCGATCGCCGGCAGTTCATCCAGCGACAGGTCCGCGTAGTTCATCACGCGCAGCAGCATCGGCAGGTTCACGGCCGACACGCGCCGGACCGGCGTGCCGAGCCGTGCGATGCGCGCCCCCAGATTGCTCGGCGTGGCACCGTACAGGTCGGTCAGGACCAGCACGCCGACCCCGCCGTCGACACGCCGCAGCGCAGCGCTTGCCTCCGGCAACAGAAGTTCGGAATCGGCGTCGTAGGCGACTTCGAAAGCCTCCGTGCGCAATGGCAATTGGCGCAGCAGACGCGTCGCCGAGGCGATCAGCGCGGGGCCGATGCCCTGGTGGGTGACGAGCAGGATCCCGACTGACATGCGGACAAGTTAACAGACAGGTGTGATCGGCTGGAAGCACGCCGCATCGCGCAATGGTGTCGCGCAATACCGGTGCGGCTGCCGTCAGTGTTCCTCCACCTGCAGGGTTCCAAGCAGCAGGTCGAGTTTGGCCTTCATCGCCTCCTGTGGGCGCATGCCTTCCGCACTGAAGGACGCGCCGTAGAGGATCGCCGGGGCAGCGGTGGCGGGCGGGCCGCCAACCGAGCTGATCTTTGTCGCGTCCTTGTCGTTGTGCGCCATCGCGTCGTACGGATGCTGGCGGTTCACCAGCTTGTCCCAATCGCTCTTGTAGTCATCGCCCAGCGCGGGTGGGGGCACCTGCTCGCGCACGAACATCACGTAATTGTTGTCGGTCGCCTTGGCCGAAAGCCACACTTCCGCCACATCCCAGACGGCTTTGCCGTGGTCCGGGAAATAACTGAAACCAAGCGTCAGCACGCTGTCGGGCTGGACGGCCTGCACATCGGGGGTCACGTCGAAATGCACGCGACTCGAGGCGTATCGAAAGCGGCGACCGTAGTCGAAGTCGATGTGGATATCGTGGAAAGCGACCGGCAGCAGGTCGGCATGGCGCAGGTATTCCTTCCACTGCGCGAGCGTGCCGTCGTAGTTGACATACATGAAATCGGTCAGCGCCGTGGTGTTGATCATCTGGTCGTGCTCGGAGCCCGCCAGCGAATAGCGCATCACTCCCACGTAGCCGTCCGGAACCGGCAACGCCAGGACG
>JAQGOI010000133.1 GCA_028293685.1 Lysobacteraceae bacterium
GCGGCCGCCAGCAACTCGTTCAGGACCAGATGCCCGGCATCGTCCTCCTCGAAGATGTAGGTCTGCAGATCCACCGCGGTGGTCGCGCTGCGGATCAGGTTGATGCGCGCGAGCATGGCATCGGCGCCGCGATCGAGCATCAGCGCGTAATGGCGCGGCGATGCGGCGCTGCTCTCGGCGAATGCGCGACCGGCCAGCGCGTGCAGCGACGACGGCTGGGCGCAGGCGTCGGCACGCGTGCAGCCGATCTGCGTCGAGCGCGCGGCCACCACCGCATCCTCGGCACGCTGGCGCTGCCCGGTCGTCAACGTGGCGCAGGCGCCGCACGCCAGCGCGAGCATGGCCGCCAGGCACGCCTGCATCCGGTTCACGCTTCAGGCCTGCGCACGCGAACCCGCAAGGTGAAGCGCACCTGGTCGGACAGCGCGACGTTCCAGGTGCCCATGCCGTAATCGCCGCGACGGATGGTGCCGCTGGCGACGACATCGCAATCGCGTGCCGGCGCGCTGCACGTGGCCGGGCTGATCGTGAAGACCTCGCGGTGGTGCACGTTGCGGATCGTGAGCACGCCGGTCAGCGCGCCGCCATGGCGCAGCAATGCCGGATCGTAGACATCGGAGCGAAAATCGATCCGCGGGAAGTCAGCCGCATCGAAAAAACCGCTGCCACGCGTAAAGCGCGTGTAAGCCGGGTGCCCGACGATCTCCACGCTTCCGGTGGCCAGCTGCAGGTGCACCTGGTGGCGTCCATCGGGCAGCTCGATGACTTCGCCGCGGGGGTCGGGAAACGTCCCCAGCAACGACTGTCCCCAGCGGGTCTTCAATGCAAATCCAATGCGCGAGGCCACGGGATCGACATCGGCCGCGCTGGCCATCGTCGCGAAAACCAGGGTCCCGGACAGTGCCAGCGCCAGTGCGGCCGGCAGGGCTCCGCGCACCCGCGAACCGCTCACGGAAACCAGAAGGCCGACAGGGTCGCGATGCCCGGCTCGATCGCCGCTTCGGCCGGCAACGCCAGCACGACGATGCCCCCGGGCGGCATGCCGCGGTAGTCGCCCGATTGCCCGCTGTGCATGAGCGCCGCCAGGTGTTCGAGCCCCGGGTTATGCCCGACCAGCAGCAGCCGGTCGGCGTCGCGGTGGTTGTCGGCCAGTTCCGCCAAGGCTCCGGGCGTGCCTTCGTAGATGCCTTCGTCCAGGCGCTGGTCGACGTAACCCACGGCGGCCAGCACCGATTCGGCCGTTTCCCGGGTGCGACGCGCCGGAGAGCACAGCACCCGGTCGGGGATCAGCTTGTGTTCGGCCAGCCAGCGACCGGCGGCTTCGGCCTCGGCCAGTCCTTCCGGAGAAAGGGGGCGGTCCATGTCCGACTGGCCGCTACTGGCGGGCTCGGCGTGGGCATGGCGCAACAGGATCAGTTCTCTCACGACGTCGACTCCGAAACGGACCTGGATGTTTTCACGGACGGCTGTGCGACGGCGTGAGTCGCACGGCGCGGGCCACGCGTGCTCGGGACTGCGGTGCTCGGGACAAGCGTGCGCGGTGCGACGGTGCTCAGGGCGCCTTCTTCAACCAGCGCAGCAGCGGCTGCCAGTCGGCCTGGTGTTCGCGCAGTTGCGCGGAGTGGTAGTCGAACAGGCTCTTGCCCAATCCCGCGAGCATCGCGTAGGCCTGGCTGTCGCGCAGCTGTGCAACCAGCGGGTAGGGCCACTGCCGGAGCAGTTCGAGCGCCTGTTGCGAACTGTTGGTCCATGGCTTGAGCTTGTTGCCGACCAGGCCCACGCGCAGTTCGCCGCGCCGCACGCGCGGATGCCGCGCCAGGGTGTCGAGGAACGGAACGGTGGCCTCGATGTCCAGCGTCGATGGCAGGATCGGCACGACGACCACATCGGCGCGTTCCAGGAACGGTCCCAGCTCGCCGGCCATCGCGCCGGCGGCGGCATCGATGATCAGCGTGCCGGTGTCGGCGGGGACCTGCTTGCGCCAGCCCTTGCCACCACTGCCGTCCACCGGCAGCACCGCACTGGCCATGCCGGCGCGTCGCTGTGCCCAGCGGGTCGACGAGCCCTGCGGGTCGGAATCCACCAGCACGGTGTGTTGTCCGGCCAGTGCCGACTGCGCCGCCAGATGCGAGGCGATCGTCGTCTTGCCGACGCCGCCCTTGGAACTGGCCACCAGGATGGTTTTCATTCCGGCCCTTCCCCCTGAATCCGACGTTGACTGAAGCCGAAGCCTACACCGGAAACCGGCGCGCGAAAGCGTCGTGGTCCCCGCCTTCGCGGTCGCGTTTAAGATCGCCTGATCCACAGGAGCTGCGCGTGCCCACGATCCAGCCGATGTTTCCGTTGCCGTTCGCGTTCGACGAGTATCCGGAAAGGGTTCGCCTCAATGCCGCCTTGCGCGCGCTGTTCCTGGCGCACGACAGCGATGCCGATCGCAACCCGACGCCGTACACCGAGCGCAACTCGGCGTTGTTCGAGAGCCGATTCGACCTTTTCGGCTGGCCACAGCCCGAGGTTGCCGAGCTGCGCGAATTCTGCCTGTCGCGCACCCTGCAACTGGTGCAGCAGCTCAATGGCCACTCACCCGATGTGATGCGCCGGCTGCGCGTGAACGTCGAATCGTGGTTCCACATCACCCGTCGCAACGGCTGGTTCGGCGCCCACAACCATCCCAACGCATCGTGGTCGGGCGTGTACTGCGTGGACGCCGGCCGGCCGGATGCCGACGCCGCGGACAGCGGCAAGCTGACCTTCCTCAACCCCAACGCCGTCGCGGCGATGCATACCGACATGGGCAACGATTCGCTGCGACCGCCGTTCAACGTGCAGCACGTCGGCTACATCCTGCAACCGGGACAGCTGGTGCTGTTTCCGTCCTGGCTGCTGCACCACGTCACGCCGTTCGTGGGCGAGGGCGAGCGCATCACCGTGGCCTTCAACTGCGCGTTTGCGTTGTAGCGCCGTGCGTCATGACGGCGGCTCGGGCAGGTCGACGTGGCAGCCGATGCGATCAGTCCGACGCGCCAGTCGTCGCCGTGGCCTTTTCCACGCGCGAGCGTCCGCCCTGGAATGGCGGTAGCGCCCGGCCCAGGCGCTGCGCGTAGTCGTTCATGGGACTCTGTCCGGAACAATGCGGGTCCGGAAAACCGAACCGCTGCTCCAGCTCATGCCCGCACGACTGCATCGATTCAGCGCCCTGCCCCGGCTTCATGCAGGCGCTGTCGAACACGCGCATGAACGCGTCGCGGCGGCTGACGTAGTCGTCGCCGCACTGCCGCATCAAGGTGATCCGGTCCAGGTCGTCCTGCACGGCGTTGCTGCCCGACAATCCGTACTGCGTCAGTTCCGCAGGCGTCAGCACACGCAGATCGCGGTTGGGTATGGTCATCATCTGGTCGGCCAACGCGCCGGCCACGCCGTTGCGCGACAGGAAATCGCGCACCTGTGCGGTGATGTCCTGGAGTTCGGCGTTGAGTTCGCGGCGCGTGGTCGCCATCGAGCGCTGGCGCATCAGGCGATGGATGCCGACCTTGCCTGCGATCGAGCGCGTGTCGCCCGACGCCAGCACCAGCACGCAGGCGCTGTGGCAGATCGAGCCTTCCCGCACCCAGATCGCCCAGTGCGAGCCGGCGATCGCGTCGCCCGCCTGCAGCGCCTCCTCGACCTGGCCACCGGTCGAATCGATGTCGAGGATGCGTTCGCGGATAGCCATGCGCCCGGCGATCGCGTCGACGCGTTCGACCAGGGCGGTGAAGCCCGGACCGATGTTGCCGCGATAACGCAGGCGGACCAGCCCGGTGTCCTTGCAGGGCGACAACAGGTCCACGAGCGCCAGGAAATCCATCGATGCAACCGGGTGGCCGTCGCCCTGCGTGGCGTAGGCGTCGACACAGCTGACCCAGGCGGCACCTTCATGCAACCGCGCCGAGGGCCAATGGGTACCGGCTAGGTAATCGGCGGGCGGTTGCGTGGCGCGCACGGAGTTGCGTGCCGCCGAACCGTCGCCCAGCGTCACGACCGGCGGGCTTTCGCGTTGCGCAGGCTGCGCGCGTTGGCACGCCGGCAGGCCCAGGCATACCAGCAGGATCCACGTTGCCTTCCACATCACTCGGTCCAATCCCGCTCCGTCTGCTGCATCCGCTTCGGATGAATAACCCGTTTCCATAGCACGAACGGGCGACTGGTCCGCAGTTTCGACGCGCGCCCATGAACCGTGGCTGGCAGCAGTGTGCGCCCGATCAATAACCCGCG
>JAQGOI010000136.1 GCA_028293685.1 Lysobacteraceae bacterium
AGCACCACGATCAGGGCGCGCATCAGCATGCAGATGGTCCAGGTGTGCACAGGCCCATGCCTGGATTGTTTGTCGTGCCCTCGCTCACGCAACGTCACCTGCTGCGAAGGCGCCCGCCCAGATGGCGATGCCGTCCAGAACCAGTGTCGGCGCCAGCGTCGCGCCGGTGATTTCCGGCCACAGCGCGGACGCGCCGCCGCCGTGCAGCAGGACGCCCGGGGCGGTTCCGAGCAGATCCGCCGCAGCGTGTGCGCTTTGCGAAACAAGCGCCAACGCGGCGCCTTCGCAGCCCGATGCCAGGGCGGGCGCGGTATCGTTGGCGAAAACGACGTAAGCGCCGCCGTGCAGCGGCAGATGCGATGCGCGCGCGTGCAGGCTTTCGCGCATCAGCGTTGGGGACGGCGCAATCCGGCCGCCGCGATGCAGTCCCTGGATGTCGATCAGGTCGATGGTCAGCGCCGTGCCGACGCCGACCACCAGCCATGGCGCTGCCGGTACGCGCGCGTGCGCAGCCACCATCGCCAGAAACCGGTCGACGCCCAGGTGGTCGGGATGACCGTAAGCAACACGGATGCCAGCGAATGCGCGTTGCGTGCGCACCAGCGACAGCCGACGGCATCGCGAGGTCAGCGCGTCGATCACGGCGACGGTCAACCCGGTAGCGGCGACGCTCGCAACCCATGCAGTGTCGAACCGCGATGGCAGCGACCGCATCCAGCCATCGACAAAGGCGCCGTCGGCATGGTCGATGCGGACAACGTCGGCGATGACGCCGTCGACCAGTCGTGCACATTTCAAGCTGGTGTTGCCAAGATCGAACAGCCACGTGCTCATGCGTTGCGCACGCTGACGTCGCCCGAATGAATCCGCTGCTCGCGACCGTCGACGCGTACGCGCAGCGATCCATCCTCGGCCAGCCCGACCGCGAGTGCGTGCTGGATTGCGTCGCCGGCATGCACCGACACTTCACGTCCGGCCAGCACATCGAGCCGTGCGTAGCGCTGCAGGAACGGCGACAGGCCTTCGCGGTCGAACTGATCCAACGCCGGAAGCCAGTGTTCAAGCAAGCCGGCAACCAGTGCGTTGCGCGACGGTGGTGCGCCGGCAAGCGTCGCCAAATCCGTCCATGGCTGCGAGATGGCCTCGACCGACGACCGGGGCATGCGCACGTTGAGGCCCAGGCCGATCACGGCACGGGCTGGGCCGGCGTGTTCGCCGCCGCCTTCGACCAGCAGGCCGCCGAGTTTGCGCCAGCCGCCGGCATCGACGACGACGAGGTCGTTGGGCCATTTCAGCCTGACATCGGCAAAGCCACCTGCCTGAAGCGCTTCGGCCGTGGCGATGCCGGCTACCAGGCTCAGACCAGGCAGGCGCGCCAGGCCGCCAGAAAACAGGCGTGCGAGCGACAGGTAGATGTTCGCCGCCAGCGGCGAGGTCCAGGTGCGCCCGCGGCGCCCACGACCGCCGGTCTGCCGTTCGGCCAGTGCGATGGCCACGCCCTTGGGCGGTGTCGCCCGGCGAAGCAATTCGGAGTTGGTCGAGTCCAGCGACCAGATCACGTCCAGGGAGGCGACCCGCGCCAACAGCTCCGGCGCCAGCTGGCCCAGTATCCGGTTGCCGCTCAGCAATTCCAGGGGCTGATCCAACACATAGCCCAGACCGCGACGCGCCCCGATCTCCAGGCCAGCCGTGCGCAGCGCGGAGATGCGTTTCCAGACGGCCGCTCGCGTCTGGCCGCTGGCGTGGGCCAGGTCTTCACCGCGCGCTGGGCTGAGCATCAGGCGCTCGAGCAGTTCCCGGTCATGCATCGGAAGAGTCTGCCGGATCGCCCTGTCGCTGTCTGCTGCGTCGCAGCATGCAACCATACGCCGCCCTGCGGCATCCCAAGCTATAGTGCGCCGTCGCCATCCCGCCCCACCGGGGGCAAGGATCGCTGTCATGACCCGATTAGCCCTTCTGCTTGTGCTGCTGTCGCTGAGCACGATGGCGGATGCACGCGACGTGCGCATGCACGGAGCGAATGGCGATGGCGGTGCCGCTGCCACGTGCGACACGCCGTCCCCAGCGGTACCCACCACGGCTTCCTCGAAACGGTCGCCCTCGCCACCGACGCACGCCAAGGTCAAGGCGCCGACGCTGTTCCGGGGCGGTGACGACGACGCCGGTCCGCACGCGCCGCGCTGGCACAGCTTCCTTCCGGGCATGTTCCGCTGATCGGATTGCCTGGCTGCCGCCTCCGCTTGCGGCACGCGTCGTTCCGACCTCGCAGCGCTACAGTCCTGGCGGCAAGGTGACTTCGAATCGTGCTCCGCCCAGTTCCGCGGACGCACCGACCGATAATTCCCCACGGTAGCTGCGCACCATGTCCTGCACGATCGCCAGCCCGATGCCGTGACCCTGCACGCGTTCGTCGCCGCGCACGCCGCGCTGAAGCACGTGTGCGATCTGCTCGGCTGCAATTCCGGGGCCGTCATCCTCGACGGCAATGCGCACGCCCGGTCTGCGATTGGGCGCGGCCGCGCCCGGCTGGATCGTCAGCAGCACCCGTGAACGGGCCCACTTGAAGGCGTTTTCCAGCAGGTTGCCGAGCAGCTCCTGCAGATCGCCGGGTTCGCCATGGAAGCGCGTGTCCTGGTCGATCTCGAATTCGCAGACGACGCCCTTCGCCGCGTAGATCTTCTCCAGGCCACGCACGATCTGCTCGGCATGCGGCTCAATGGCAATGGGTGCCGCGAACAGCTTGTGGCCGCCGGACGCCGCGCGCGCCAGCTGGTAGCCGACCATGTCGCTCATGCGCCGCAGCTGGTTGTCGAGCTCCTCGCGCAATTCGCCATCACCTGCGCCACTGTCCAGGCGCGCGCGCAGGACCGCCAACGGCGTCTTCAGGCTGTGTGCAAGATCGGCGAGCGTGTTGCGCTGGCGATCGAGATTCTCGCGCTCGCTTTCCACGAAGGCATTGATGCTGTCGGTCAAGGGTTCAAGCTCGCGCGGATGCTGCCCGCTCATGCGCGCCAGCTGCCCGCGTTGCACGCGCTTGAGTTCGGCGATCACGCGCCGCAGTGGCAACAGGCTCCAGCGCAGGATGACCGCCTGCAGCAGCAGCAACACCGCGCCGGAGATGCCCAGGTAACCCCACAGCGCCTGCCGGAACACGCGCACCTGGCGCGGCAATGTACCCGCGTCCTCCATCACATAGATGGTGTACGGAAATTCCGCGCTGCTGCTGCGCGTCGCATCGACCAGGCCGATGCCGTAGCGGTAGACCTCGCCGGCGGATCCATCGCTTTTGACGATCGGCAGCGGCCCGTCGAAGAGTTCCTCGCGACCGGCCAGCACGTCGCCGCGTGGCAGTTGCGGACCTTTCGCCGACCCGGAGACCCAGCGTCCGTTGGGCAGTTCGACATCCGCATACAAGCCGCTGCCCGGACGATCAAAGCGACCATCGGGAGGAACTTCCGGGGGGATCAGCGATCCGTCGCGAGCCCATTCGATGCCGCCTGCGTAGGTAAAGGCGTAAGCCTTGAGTCGATCGCGAAGGCCTTGACCGGCAACGTCGACGAAGGCGCGATCCAGCGCGAAACCGGCGAGCGCGAGAAAGGCGACCAGTCCAATGCTGGCCGCGAGCAATTGCCGCGACTGCAGCGAGCGCGGATGCCAGTCGAGCAGCGGAGCACGATCAACCATGGACGGCACGAGCATCGACCGCATGTCTGCTCACAGCAGGCAACCGGACGGCATGATTTCCAGCAGCCTGCTTTCCAGCAGCCTGCCGCCGCGGCAACGTCAGGCGCGGCATCACTGGTCCGTTGGTGTCCAGGTTGTTCGCGGCGGGCACCCCGGCATCCGCCGTGGCCGCCTGTTGCGCGTCATTCCTCGGTCCGCGGAATCGCGAATCGATAACCGCGGCCACGGACCGTTTCGATCGGCTTGAGGCTGCCATCGGGATCGAGCTTCTTGCGCAGGCGACCGATGAAGACTTCAAGGACGTTGGAGTCGCGGTCGAAGTCCTGCTGGTAGATGTGCTCGGTCAGGTCGGCCTTCGACACCAGCTCGCCCGCATGCATCATCAGGTACTCGAGCACCTTGTATTCGTAACTCGTGAGGTCGACGTTGCTGCCGTTGACGCTGACGGTCTGTGCGGCGAGATCCAGGATCACCGGGCCGCATTCGAGTGTCGGCTTGCTCCATCCGGCGGCACGACGCACGAGCGCATTGATTCGCGCAAGAAGTTCTTCGACATGGAAGGGCTTGACCAGGTAGTCGTCGGCGCCCTGTTTGAGGCCTTCCACCTTGTCCTGCCAGCTCGAGCGCGCCGTCAGGATAAGCACCGGGAACTGCTTGCCTTCGTCGCGCAACGCCTTGACCAGTTCCATGCCCGACATCTTCGGCAACCCGAGGTCGATGATGCCGACATCGAACGGCACCTCGCGGCCCATGTACAGGCCTTCCTCGCCATCCTGTGCGGCATCGACGGCAAAGCCTTCGCGCTTGAGTCGGGCGGCGAGGGTTTCGCGCAGCGGGGCTTCGTCTTCGACGAGCAAGATACGCATGGGTCACTCCGGAAGGCTTGACCGCCAGGCGGCCACACACGCATAGGGTGCCCTATTCAGTCGTCGTTGCCGCGTGTAGGCGCGTCCTGGTTACTTGGCGGAGTGTTTGACGGGTCGTCCATGAAGATCCGGACACGACCATGCCCGTCGACGGTCTTGATGCGATTGACGTCGCGACCGTCGAACGGAACGCGTTCGGCGCTCAGGACCTGCGCACGCGTGGTCCGCTCGACCCGACGCACGCTGTCGGACAACGCATCGTCGTTGCGGGGCACCGACGTGTCGCGTTGTGGCAGATAGACCGGCGGCCTGGGAGGCGCGGCAAGAGCAGCCGTGCTCGAGGCCGCCAGCAAGACGGCCATCAGGTACGTGGAGTTGGGGCGGCGCAGGAACATGGGCAGGTACCGATAGGCGCCAAGGGCGGGCGCGGCGATGCAGACGGCGATTGTTGGGATCAGGCGGTGAATCCGTCCTTAACTTTTTGATCCGGAAGGGGTCCTGGGTTCAGTTCGGACCTTCGGGTAGCTCAGAAAATCTCGGCCACGCAACACCGCAGCGACCCGCCGCCGGCCTCGATGGCATCAAGCTCCACACAGTGAACGGCAAACCCAGCGGCCGCCAGTGCGGTCCGCGTTTTCCGGCCCAGCCCCCGCTCCGCGGTGGCGCTCATCCAGACGGCGTCTTGGCTCAAGGCAATCGCGTTGCCGGCAAATGCGTCCTTTTCCGCCCGCGACAACACGATGGCGTGGGGTGCGTAAACGGCGGTCAGCGCCAGCGCCACCTCGGGACCTTGCACACCATCCGGGCAGATCAATGCGGCACGACCCGCAAGCACCGCCAGCACGACGTTGGTGTGGTATTCGCCGGGCGCAAGATCGAACAACAGCGTCGCGCGCAATCCGAACGCGGCATGCAGCAGTTGCGCGCCGGCTTCGTCGCAGCGCTCGGAGAGCCCGCACCAGCCGATGCCGCGCGCGCGGTCGACGACCATTGCTCCGGTGAGCTCGCAAGGATGCGCCTGTGTCGACAGGTCGGTTAGCGCATAGCCCAATACGTCCCGGAAGAAGCCGCGGATATCGCTGCGTCCGGCTTCGCGCTGGCGCACCGGATGGCGCATGCGGCCCACGATCACCCTGCCGGGCGTGGTTGCGAACACGTTGTTGGGAAACACGGCGTCGGGTGTCGCGGCGTCGCCGGGAAAACACACGGTCGGCACCTGCGTGGACAGCGCCCGATGCAACTGGCGATGCTGCTGCGATGCGCGCGCAGGATCGAACGCGTCCGGGGTCGCCATGTAGTGGTTGTCCGCAGCGGACTCTTCCGCCATGCGGAAGCCGTCGGGTGCAACCAGGAAGGCGGCACGTGCGATTGCCTTTCCGAAATCCATCGGCAAGTTGCCGACGTATTCCGCGAATGCCGCGCCGTCGCGCGTGATCACGCCGCAAGGTCCTCATGGTGGCGCGTCGCAGCCATGGCGGCTTCGACCAGGCCCCAATCGGCGCCGGCTTTGTGCGCACCTTCGCTGAGCAGCTGACGGAAAACGCGACCACCACGCTGGCCATGGAATAGGCCGAGCACATGGCGCGTGATCTGCTTTAGCGCCACGCCCTGCACCAGCCATTGCTCGACGTGCGGTCGCAACGCGCACAGCAGATCCTCGCGGCTGCGTTGCACGCCATCGAACGGTGGCCCACCGAACCATGCAACGTCGGTGCGGTGCAGCAGGTAAGGATCGTGGTACGCGGCACGGCCGAGCATCGCCCCGTCCGCATGCGCCAGGTGCGCAGTGGCGCCCTCGAGCGAGGTGATGCCGCCATTGACGATCACCTGCAGGTCCGGCCGTTCGTTCCTGAGCCGGTAAGCCCAGTCGTAGCGCAGCGGTGGAACTTCACGATTCTCCTTCGGCGACAGGCCCTTCAGCCAAGCGTTGCGCGCATGCACGACGAAGAGTCCGCAACCGGCGGCGGCAACGTCGTCGACGAACGCACGGAACGCATCGTAATGCTCGTCGTCGTCGATGCCGAGCCGGCACTTCACGGTCACCGGCACCGGGGAGACCGCGATCATCGCCGCCACGCTATCGGCGACCAGCTGCGGCTCCCGCATCAGGCATGCGCCGAAGCGGCCGGCCTGGACGCGATCCGACGGGCAACCGACGTTGAGGTTGATCTCGTCGAAGCCGGTATCGGCGCCAATCCGCGCGGCCTGAGCCAGCAACGCCGGCTCGCTGCCGCCCAGTTGCAGGGCCACCGGATGCTCGACCGGATCGAGCGCGAGCAACTTCGAACGGTCGCCATGGATGACCGCGTTGGCATGCACCATCTCGGTGTACAGGCGCGCGTGCGGCGCCAGGATCCGGTGGAAGACGCGGCAATGCGTGTCCGTCCAGTCCATCATCGGGGCGACGGACAGGCGCAGGGCGTCGGTGGCAATTGCTGCGGGAACGGGCATGGTCGACGATTGTAAGGTCCGAGGCGGTACGTCAACGGTGCGCCCGGACCCCCACGTTATAATTGCGCCTTGCCCCATCGCCCAACGCCGAGGCCACCATGCATGCACAGACCGGCGTCACCACGCCCAACCTCGGAATGCAGGTCGCGACCTTCGAAAACCCAATGGGGATCGATGGTTTTGAATTCGTCGAGTTCGCGGCACCGCAAGGACAAGGCGAGCTTCTGCATGACTACTTCACGCGGATGGGATTCACCGCCGTGCTGCAGCACAAGACACGGCCGATCACCCTCTACCGGCAGGGCGGCGTCAACTTCCTGGTCAATGAAGATCCCGATTCGTTTGCCGCCGATTTCGCCGCCGCGCACGGGCCCAGTGCCTGCGGCTTTGCGATCCGGTTCCGCAGGCCGGCCGAGGAGGTCTGCAGCACGGTGATCGCCAATGGCGGGGAAGCCATCGATCACAAGCCATCGAGCAAGGCGGTCCACGCGCCCGTGGTCAAAGGCATCGGCGACTGCATGCTGTACCTGGTCGACCGCTATGGCGATGCCGGGTCGATGTACGAGGACTATCTCCCGGTGCAGGGCGCCGAGCAGCACCCGGCTGGATTTGGCCTGACGTTCATCGACCACCTCACGCACAACCTGTACTTCGGCAACATGCAGAAGTGGTCGGACTATTACGAGCGGCTGTTCAACTTCCGCGAGATCCGCTATTTCGACATCAAGGGCGCCAAGACCGGTCTGGTGTCCAAGGCGATGACCGCACCCGACGGCATCGTGCGCATCCCGCTCAACGAGAGCAGCGATCCCAAGTCACAGATCAATGAGTACCTCGACGCCTACCAGGGTGAGGGAATCCAGCACATCGCCTGCTTCACCGACGATATCTACGCGACCGTCGAGAAGATGCGCGATGCCGGCATCGCGTTCCTCGATACGCCGGATGCCTATTTCGATGTCATCGACGAACGCGTGCCCAACCATGGCGAGGATGTCGCGCGGCTGGCGCGCAACAAGATACTGATCGATGCCGACCTTGAGACCAAGCAGCGCAAACTGCTGCAGATCTTCACCACCAATGCGATCGGACCGATCTTCTTCGAGATCATCCAGCGCAAGGGCAACGAGGGCTTCGGCGAAGGCAACTTCCAGGCGCTGTTCGAAAGCATCGAGCGCGACCAGATCAAGCGCGGCGTGCTGTAACGATGGCAATCGCCAGCAACGGCTACCAGTCGGGTTTCGGCAACAGTTTCGCGACGGAGGCCGTCGCCGGCGCCTTGCCCGTGGGGCGCAATTCGCCGCAACGCGTTGCGCATGGGTTGTATGCCGAGCAGCTGTCGGGGACGGCATTCACGGCGCCGCGCAGCGAGAATCGCCGCAGCTGGTTGTATCGCATCCGGCCGGCGGCAATGCATGGCACGTTCGCTCCGTTCTCGACCAGCACGTCCTTCCACAACGATTTCGGCGATGGCCCGGTGACGCCCGACCAGCTGCGCTGGGATCCGTTGCCATTGCCGGAAGCAGCGACGGATTTCGTCGACGGGTTGCTGACCATGGCCGGCAACGGTTCTCCCACGGCGATGCATGGGATCGGTGTCCACCTGTACGCCGCCAATCGCGACATGCAGGACCGTTTCTTCTACGACGCCGATGGTGAACTGCTGATCGTGCCGCAGCTCGGGCGCCTGCATATCGAAACCGAACTGGGCGTGCTCGACGTCGAGCCACAGGAAATCGCCGTCATCCCGCGCGGAGTACGTTTCCGGGTCGCATTGCCCGACGGCACGGCTCGCGGCTACATCTGCGAGAACTTCGGCGCGCTGCTGCGCCTGCCCGACCTGGGACCCATCGGCAGCAATGGCCTGGCCAACGCGCGCGATTTCCTGACGCCCAGCGCCGCGTACGAGGACAGCGAAGGCGCGTTCGAGCTGGTCGCGAAATTCCAGGGACACCTGTGGCGCGCGGCGATCGACCATTCACCACTCGACGTGGTGGCGTGGCACGGCAACTACGCGCCGTACAAGTACGACCTGCGCCGCTTCAACGCGATCGGCTCTATCAGCTTCGATCATCCCGATCCGTCGATCTTCCTGGTGTTGACGTCGCCCAGCGACACGGCTGGCGTGGGTAACCTGGACTTCGCGATCTTTCCCCCACGCTGGCTGGTCGCGCAGGACACGTTCCGGCCGCCGTGGTTCCATCGCAACGTCGCCAGCGAATTCATGGGCCTGGTCCATGGCGCGTACGACGCCAAGGCCGAGGGCTTCGCGCCCGGTGGCGCCAGCTTGCACAACTGCATGACCGGGCATGGCCCCGACGCCGCGAC
>JAQGOI010000139.1 GCA_028293685.1 Lysobacteraceae bacterium
GTCGGTGAAGGAGACATACGCACCGAGTTCGGTCGCCGCATACAGCAGGCCGCGTTGCCTGGGATCTTCCCGGACGGCATTGGCGAAATCGCCATTGCGGATTCCATCGACGATCGATGTCCAGGTCCTGCCGCCATCGCGGGTGCGATACAGGTATGGGTGGCGATCGTCGAGGCGATGACGGTCGATCGCCGCATATGCGGTGTTTTTGTCGAAATGCGAGGCTTCGATCATGCCCACCTTCGACCAGTCCCCGATTGCCGGCGGGGTGACATTGTTCCAGTGCGCGCCCTCATCGGCGCTACGCCAGATCAGGCCATCGTCCGTACCCAGCCACAGCAGATGTGCATCCAGGGGCGACGGTGCAATCGCGTAGATCACGCCGCGTCGTGGATCCGGGCCAAGCGTGTTGGCTGCGGTGACTGCGTCCAGGTTGCGCGGCACCGCTGGATTTTCGCGGGTCAGATCCGGGCTGATCGTGTCCCAGTGCTGTCCACCATCGCTGGTGCGGAACAGCTTCTGGTTGGCGTAATACAGGACGTTCGGATCGACCTTCGAGAAGGTCAGCGGCAACGTCCAGGTGCGGCGATACAGATCGGGCTGGGCGAGCGTGGGGTCGACCGAATGCGTCTGCTCCGTGCGCAGGTCCAGTCGCTCGACGCCGCCGCCATAGACGATGTCGGGATCTTTCGGATCCGGGGCGATCATGCCGCTCTCGCCGCCGGCCGTGACCTCCTTGAACTGCTCCATGGTGATGCGTTCGTTGCCGGTCGCGGCACTCGGCAACGCTACCGCACCCGAATCCTGCTGCGAGCCGTACACGCGATAGGGAAATCGGTTGTCCGTGCTGACGTGGTACAGCTGCGCGGTCGGCTGGTTGTGCCAGCTGCTCCAGGTCCTGCCGCCGTTCAGCGTCACGATCGCGCCCTGGTCGACGCCCAGGATCTGCCGGTTGGAATCTGCCGGATCGATCCACAGTTCGTGGAAGTCGTCGCCCGTGGCATCGCCCTTGAGCGGATTGAAATGCGCACCGCCGTCGTCCGAGCGCAGCACGATGGTGTTCAATGCATAGATGCGATCCGCAATTTTCGGATCGACCGTGATGCGTCCGAAGTACCAGCCGCGCTGCCAGATGCGCGGGTCGCCGGTCGCCTTGCGCCAATGCGCACCGGCATCATCGGACCGATACAGGCCGCCGTCGTCGCCATCCACGGTGACATAGACGCGCGAGGGTTCGCTTGGCGCAATCGCGACACCGATGCGACCGACGCGATCCGGGAATCCATTGCCGTGCAGTTGCGTCCAGGTGTCGCCGCCATCGGTCGATTTGTACAGCGCCGAGCCGGGACCGGTTGCCGGCGGATACACGTTCCATGGCGTGCGACGTACCTGCCATAGCGCCGCGTACATCACCTGCGGGTTGCCGGGCTCGAAGGCGACATCGATGGCGCCGGTGTCCTCTCCCTTGCCGAGCACGCGTTGCCAATGCGCGCCGCCATCGCGCGAGCGGAAGACGCCGCGTTCCGGATTGGGTCCATAGGGATGCCCCAGGGCCGCGACGAACACCGTGTTCGCATCGCGCGGATCGATGATGATCCTGCCGATCTGCTGGCTGTCGCCCAGCCCGGCTTTCACCCAGTGTCTGCCGCCGTCACTGGAGCGATAGACACCGTCGCCCTGCGCGATATCCGAGCGCATGTCCGCTTCGCCGGTGCCAACGTAGAGGACATTGCTGTCCGAAGGCGCGACCGCAAGGGCACCGATCGAGCCCACCGGTTGACCGTCGAAAATCGGTTGCCAGGTCCGTCCGGCATCGGCCGTCTCCCAGACTCCGCCATTGACGGCGCCGAAGTAGAAGTGATTCGGCTGACCTGGTACGCCGGCAACCGTAAGTACGCGGCCGCCGCGAAACGGGCCCAGCAGGCGCCAGTGCAGGTCGCCAAAATCGGCCGCCGCCGCGACGGATGAAAATGCAGCTACGCACAGGGTGGTGAGCAGCAGGGTCGAACGTAGCGCGAGGGCGACACGAACTGGCATGTGATCTTCCGGTGAGCAGTGCGAATAGGGCGGAACCATAGCAAAGAGACCACTGGGCTCGCGCCTGCCATCCGACCGAGTGCCGGTGTCGTTGCAGGACCTTTCCAAGGGTGCGAGGCGCAGTGCATGGCTCGGTTCCCGACAACCGTTCCAGCGGTCCCCACGAGTACCGACCTGGTGAGACCAGCCATGCAGCAGCCCGGGGCAAACGAACAGATGTACGCGCAAAGAAGGCCGGTCGCAGCAGGATCCTGCTGGGCTGATCCGACGACATCGGATTTTCCCGCAGTCGAGGTCGTGGTGCAGCCGTTCACGGCTCGGCATTTATTCTTTGCACCGGAACGACCGATGGAGTTGCAGACATGGCGACGGGTTGGGCGAAGGAAGGTGCCGTGCAGGACCAGATCGACGCGACCATCAAGGACGCCATCGAGCGTGCGCGCAGCCAGCTTCCGCAGGGCCCCGGCCTGGAACACTGCGAGGAATGCGACGCCAGCATTCCCCAGGCGCGACGCGACGCGGTACCCGGCGTGCGCCTGTGTGTCCGTTGCCAGGAGGCGAGGGACCAGGGGCAAAGCAGCTCGAGCGGCTATAACCGGCGGGGCAGCAAGGACAGTCAGCTGCGTTGACCAGTTGCCGGCGCGCGGTGAGCGCCGCGGTTTTCAAAGCGCCGCCAGCCGATCAAGAAAGGGCGCCTGCGAGGGAAGAATTTTACGCCGCGCTTCGTGCAGCACGAACCATTGCGCGCGGTCGATTTCCGGGAATGTCGACTGTTCTCCGCTGCGCGGCGGCCATTCCATTTCGAAGGTGTTGCTGAGCAGTTTCGATACATCGAATGAACCTTCGAGTGCGAATGCCTCGACAAACTTGCCCCCTCGCTGGCGGATCATCCCAAGCGGCTGCAGTGTGCCTGCGGGTATTGCGGAACCTGTTTCCTCCCGGAACTCGCGCCTCGCCGCGGTCTCTGTTGATTCACCGGGCATGGGCTCTCCCTTTGGAATTGTCCAGGCGCCATCGTCTCGATTTCGCCAGAACGGCCCGCCGGGATGCGCGAGCAGAACCTGGAGCCCGTCCTCGCGACGCTGGTAAAGCAGGATGCCCGCGCTGATCCTGGTCATTTGTGTCGGGTGCAGGTTTCAGTGGCGTCGATACACAACCTCAGCTTCCGCCACTGGCACTCGCATTGCGATCGCCGTGAGGCGTGGTTGGCTGGTTGACCGCAATGGCCAGGTCGGCGAATTCCGCTGTCCACTCTTCTGCGAACGACTCGATCTGCTCGGCGATCCAGTCGCTGTGCCGGGCATCGGCCGGCAGCAACGAAGCGGCGGCGGCGGCGTCGCAACGGATCTCGCGCCACGCCGTCAGCAGCGCCGAAGGATTCGGCATTGCGCGCATCAGCGTCCTGAGCACCATGTGCTGCACGGTCGCCTGGGCCTGCAGCATTGCCAGGGTTTCCTCGATCTGGGTGCGTTCCATGGACTCCTCCCAGTGATGATATGGCGGACATGGCCTTGATGCCGCCAGTGCGGGGGCCGAGGTCGGATTTCAAGGGTCGTGCCCAACGCCGAATGCGTTTCTTAACCACGTTACCTTCGCAGTCCGTTCACAAACGGCGTGATGTGACTGATGACACGTTGCCTTACCGAAGCGCTCACGACGGGTTGCTAGAATCGTCCGGCTCTGGCGAAGCCCCCAGGTATCGAACAACATGCGCAACCGTCGGCGCAGGATGGAAAGCAAGTGACCGAAGTCAAAATAAAGGACGCTTCTTTCGTCGGCGCGCCACTCGACGCTGAAGATGCTCGCTTGCCAGCGTTTCTCGGCGAGAGCGAGCGGCAGTTCCGGCTCCTGGTGCAGGGGGTTACCGACTACGCCATCTACATGCTGGAGCCCGACGGCAGGATCGCCAGCTGGAACGCCGGCGGCGAGCGCATCAAGGGATATCGCGCCGACGAAATCATCGGCCAGCATTTCTCCCTGTTCTATACGCCCGAGGACGCCGCAGTCGATGAACCGGCCAAGGCGTTGGGCATCGCACGCAGCGAAGGAAAATACGAGAAGGAAGGTTGGCGGGTTCGCAAGGACGGCACGCGGTTCTGGGCGAATGTCATTATCGATCCCGTCTACGACGAGCAGGGCGATCTGGTTGGTTTCGCCAAGATCACGCGCGATATCACCCAACGGATGCAACAGGCCAAGGCGTTGGAAACCGCCCAGCAATCCATGCTGCAGGCGCATCGAATGGAGGCGATCGGCCAGCTGACGTTCGGCGTCGCCCACGACTTCAACAACCTGCTCACGGTGATCACCAACAGCCTGGACCTGATCGCCGCCGACAGCAGCGAGCCTCAGCGCGTACGACGGCTTGTCGGCGGGGCGCAACGCGCGGCCGAGCGCGGCGCATTGCTGACGCGGCAATTGTTGGCGTTCTCACGTCGCCAGACCCTCAATCCTGAATCCCGCGATCTCAACGCGCTGCTTTACGGTGCCGAATCGGTACTTCGCCGCGGCGTCGGCGGTAATGTGCAGATTGAATTCAGCCTGTCGCGTGGCTTGGGCCAGGTCGATGTCGATGTTGGCGAATTCGAAGCGGCGATGCTCAACCTCCTCGTCAATGCGCGCGATGCCATGCCCGACGGTGGCCGCATCCTGATCCGCACGCGCGAGCAGCTCGTCGGTGACGATCCGGCCTTGGAGGATGATGTCCCGCAGACCCCCGGACGCTATGTCTGCGTGTCCGTGGAGGACACCGGGATCGGCATGCCGCTGGATGTGCTGTCGCGCGCTACCGAGCCGTTTTTCACGACCAAGGATGTGGGCAAGGGCAGCGGACTTGGCTTGAGCCAGGTGTACGGCTTCGCGGTCCAGTCCGGTGGACACGTCAGCATCGACAGCACGGTGGGGAAGGGGACGGTCGTACGGTTCTACCTGCCTGTACGCCATGACGCCGAGCCCGCGCACTCCGGCGATTCCCGGGTTCCAATCAAGATCCTGCTGGTCGAAGACGATCCGGATGTCCAGATGGTCACGGTCGAGGCATTGCGCTACATGGGCTATTCCGTGGTGACTGCCGATGAAGGTGCGGC
>JAQGOI010000145.1 GCA_028293685.1 Lysobacteraceae bacterium
TGGATCACGGTCATCGGGTCGACGTCCGGCTTGCTTTCAAACTGAAGGCGACCGCTGCTGTGGCCGAGGTCGAGCTTGCGGATGCCCATGTGCGTGGCTTGCAGCTTCAGTTCGGCAATGGCGAACAGATGTTTCGCCGGGTCCGGAAGCAGCCCGAAGCGGTCGATCATCTCCACCTGCAGCTCGCGCAGCTCATCGTTGTCGCGGGCGGAGCTGATGCGCTTGTAGAGCGTCAGCCGTGCGTGCACGTCAGGCAGGTAGTCGTGCGGGATCAGCGATGGAATGTTGAGTTCCACCTCGGCGCCACGCGGACCCTGCGCGTCGACGTCGGGCAGCTTGCCCTGGCGGATGCTGCGCACAGCGCGCTCGAGCAGCTCGGTGTAGAGAGTGAATCCGACCTCGGCCATCTGTCCGCTCTGGTCTTCCCCGAGCAATTCGCCAGCGCCGCGTATTTCGAGATCATGCGTGGCCAGCGTGAATCCTGCGCCGAGTTCATCCATCGAGGCGATGGCATCCAGGCGCTTGCGCGCATCGCTGGTGATCGTGCGTTGATCCGGGACGACGAGATACGCATAGGCGCGATGGTGCGAGCGACCGACGCGGCCGCGCAGCTGGTGCAGTTGCGCCAGACCGAACTTGTCGGCGCGATTGATGACGATCGTGTTGGCGTTGGGAATGTCGATGCCTGATTCGATGATGGTCGTGCACAGCAGCACGTTGAAGCGCTGCTTGTTGAATTCAAGCATCACCCGTTCGAGTTCACGCTCGGGCATCTGGCCGTGGGCGATGCCGATGCGCGCTTCGGGCACGAGATCCTGCAGTTCGCGATGCATGCGCACGATCGACTCGACATCGTTGTGCAGGAAGTACACCTGGCCGCCGCGCGCAAGTTCCCGCTGGAAGGCCTCGCGCAGTTGGGCATCGTCCCAGGGCACGACGAAGGTCTGCACGGCGAGGCGATGAGCCGGCGGCGTGGCGATAATGGCGAGGTCGCGCAATCCGGCCATCGCCATGTTGAGCGTGCGTGGAATTGGCGTTGCCGTGAGCGTCAGCAGATGCACGTTGGCGCGCAATGCCTTGAGCGCCTCTTTCTGACGAACACCAAAGCGCTGTTCCTCGTCGACGATCACCAGGCCAAGATCCTTGAAGCGCACGTCCTTCTGCAGCAGGCGGTGCGTACCGACGATCACGTCGAGCGTGCCATCGGCGATCTTTTCGATCTCGGCCTTGATCTCTTTTGGCGACTTGAAGCGCGACAGCACCTCGACGCGGAGCGGCCAGTCGGCGAAGCGGTCGCGGAAGTTGCGATAGTGCTGTTCGGCCAGCAGCGTGGTCGGCACGAGCACCGCCACCTGCTTGCCAGCCGCAGCCGCGACGAAGGCGGCGCGCACGGCGACTTCGGTTTTGCCGAAGCCGACATCGCCGCAGACGACGCGATCCATCGGCCGCGACGAAGCAAGGTCGGCAATGACCGCTTCGATCGCGGTGAGCTGGTCCGGCGTTTCCTCGAAAGGGAAGGTCGCGGCGAACGGTTCGTACAACGAGCGGTCGACTTCGATTGCGAGGCCGGCACGCGCATGCCGCCTGGCCTGGATTTCAAGCAGTTCGGCAGCGACGTCGCGGACTTTTTCGGCGGCCTTCTTCCTGGCCTTGGCCCATTGCTCTCCGCCCAGCGAGTGCAGCGGCGCGGTTTCAGCCGATGCACCGGAATAGCGATTGATCAGATGCAGTTGCGCGACCGGCACATAGAGCCGGTCGCCCTTGGCGTATTCGATTTCGACGTATTCGCCGGGCGTGCCGCCGGCTTCCAGCGTCACCAGCCCACGATAGCGGCCGACGCCGTGATCCTCGTGCACGATCGGCGCGCCCTCGGTCAGTTCGCCAAGGTCGCGGATGATCGCCTCGGGCTCGCGCCCACTGCGTTTTCGACGTCGCGGCTGGCTTGCGCGTTCGGGGAAGAGTTGGCGTTCGGTCAGGACGGCGATGGCGGGCGCGGTCAGCGCGAATCCGTCTTCGAGTGGTGCGATGGCGATGGCGAATCGTGGAACGTCATTGCCGTCATCGCGGGGATGACGCGAAAACGCATCCCAATCCGTCAACACCTGCGGATGAAGATTCGCAGCGTGCAGGATTTCGAGCAGCGCCTCACGTCGACCGGCGGAATCGGCGGCGATGAACACACGCCCCGGATAACTTCCCAGGAACGACTGCAGCGCATCCGCTCCGCGGTGGTCGCGCACGGCCAGGGGCAGTGCGGGCACGGGCTGGTCGCCGAGCGCGTGCGCGCGTTCGCGCTGCGGGTGGCGTTCGCCGCAAACCTCGATCCGCGCGGATTGGTTGAGACGCTCGCGCAAGGCCAACGGTGACAAGTACAACTCGTCGGGTTGCAGCAACGGACGCTCGACGTCGTGCCGACGTTGCTCGTAACGCTCGGCGGTCTGCGACCAGAAGTGCTCCGCGGCTTCCATCGCGCCTTCGCCGAGTACGGGGAGCGTGTTGCTGCCAAGGTAATCGAACAGGGTCGATGTCGTCTGGAAAAACAGGGGCAGGTAGTACTCGACGCCAGCCGGCGCCAGTCCCGATTTCAGATCCTGGTACAACACGCTGCGCCGTGTATCGATGTCGAAACGTTCGCGCAGCGTATCCAGTGCACGTTTGAGCGACACCTCGTCCAGCGGCAGTTCGCGGCCGGGCAGCAGGTGGATCGCGTCGATCTTTTCCAGCGAGCGTTGCGACTCCGGATCGAAGATGCGGATGGTGTCGATTTCATCGTCCAGCAGTTCGATGCGGAAAGGGTGGTCGGCGCCCATCGGGTATACGTCGAGCAGGCCACCGCGCACGGCGAAGTCACCCGGGTCCAGCACCTGCGGGACATTGCGATAGCCCGCGCCTTCGAGGCGGCGTTTTTCCGCATCGAAATCCAGCCGGTCCCCGAGCTTGAGATCGAAACTGCCACCGGTGACGTAGCGCGATGGAGCCAGACGCTGCAACAGGGTCTGCACAGGGACGACGACAACGCCGCGGTCGAGCGTCGGCATCGTGTGCAGCGCCGCCAGGCGCTGGCTGACGATGTCCGGGTGCGGGCTGAAACGGTCGTAGGGCAGCGTTTCCCAGTCGGGGAAATGCACGATGGGCGGCCACGGCTTGTGCTGGAGGTTCGGAGACCCCTGGCTTGACGGCACCTGGCGCGCAAGCAGCGTGCGCAGATCGCTCTCGATCTGTTGTGCAGCCTGGTTGTCGCGCGCGATCACGAGCAGCGGACCGTCGTGCACGCTCGCCGCAGCGCCGATATGAAAGGCCAGTGCGGATGGCGACGATGGCGCGCGCCAGTAGGTTCGCTGCTGGCCGGCCCTGGGCATTGGAGGGGCCGCGGCAAGGACCGTGGAGGCGGGCGCGATGGCTCGTTTGGGCATTGTGTTCAAAGTCTCAACGAGTGCAGCGCCGGCAGTCGTTGCTGCCAGCGCATGGGTGCGCAAGTCTACGTGAGCGTGGCGGGAATCAGAGGGGGCTTGCCGTGCAATACGCCGGCCGTGCGATACGCCGGGCAGGCCACGCCGCAAGCGCCCAAGCGCGGACATCGGGCACAAGCCCCCGGATCACGCGAGGATCACGCCTTGGCGGGCTGCAGGTCCAGGACCACGCGGACCATGCCGGGATCGTTCGATGCCTCCCGATGGAAGCCCAACGACTGTGCCAGCGACAACATCGGCAGGTTGTGCTCCAGCACTTCCCCATAGATCCGATCGACCTGCTTGCCACGCGCCCAGCGAACCAGGCGGCGCATGAGGTGTCGACCCAGGCCCATCCCGGCAATGAAACGACTGACGAGGATGGCGAATTCGACATCGCGACCGCCCGGTACGATGGTGGCGCGGGCGACCGCCCCGACCATTGCTTCACCCGGCGGAAGGGGTTCCGCGACCACGATGGCAAACTCGCTGCGCGGGTCGGGGTGGGCGAGTTTATCGGCCATTTCCGCCGACAATTCGGGCATGGACGATTGCATCCGGTGCCGGACTTCGTCGGGTTCGAGCAGGGGAAAGGCGGCGCGCAGCGGCTGCGCGTCGTCCGGGCGGATCGGGCGGATCAGCACATCACGTCCATTGGACAGATGCTGCATCTCGTGCCAAGGCGGAAGTCGGTTTCTTGCGGCCATGAGGTCGATGCTCGCACGACCCAGGTGAAGCAAATCTCACATGGACGCTCGCCGGCGCTTTGCTAGACTCCGCGCCCGTCGCCGGTGTACCTGGTGAACGGAATCTTCGCAATTTCTTGACTGGATTTTCATGGCAGGCAACGGTGAGTCGACGCGCGCGATTGTGTACGCCCTGGGCGCGAACCTGGCCATTGCCGGCGCCAAGGGCGTAGCGGCGTACTTCACCAGGTCCAGTGCGATGCTGGCCGAAACCGTGCATTCGCTGGCGGACTGCGGTAACCAGTTGCTGTTGCTGATCGGGTTGAGACAGGCCCGCGCACCGGCGACACCTGAGCATCCGCTGGGCCAGGGCAAGGCGATCTATTTCTGGTCGTTTCTCGTGGCGGTGATGTTGTTCACCGTCGGCGGAATGTTCTCGGTCTACGAAGGCCTGCACAAGCTCCAGCATCCCGAACCGATGACGCAGTGGTGGTGGGCGGTCGGCGTGCTGGTCTTCAGCCTGGTTGCCGAGGGCGTGTCGACGCGCGCCGCGTTGCAGGAAGCGGCGCGCGAGCGCCGTGGGCGCAGTGTGTTCCGATGGTTTCGTGAGAGTCGGCAGGCTGAGCTTGTGGTCATCGTCGGCGAAAACATCGCGGCGATGCTGGGCTTGATCGTCGCGCTGGCTGCCGTTGGCATGACCGTGGTGACCGGTGATCCATTCTGGGATGCGATCGGAACCATTCTCATCGGCGTGCTGTTGATCGTGGTTGCGGTCGTCGTCGCCATCCAGGTAATGGCGATGCTGATCGGCCAGAGCGTCGACCCCGGAACCCAGAAGCGCATGCGGGTGT
>JAQGOI010000068.1 GCA_028293685.1 Lysobacteraceae bacterium
CGCGGATTGCCGCCGCGGCGGATTCCATGCCTGGCGGACGCTGCATGAACATCCGTCGTGCTGCAGCGGGTTTTCGCGCCGGCCCGGACGGCGGTGCACCCGCATGACCCTTGCACGCCAGACGCGACTGAGCGGCCTGGAGCCACTTGTCGTCACGCCGCAAAGCAACTTCATCAACATCGGTGAACGCACCAACGTCACCGGTTCGAAGCAGTTCAAGAAACTGATCCTGGAAAACCGCCTCGACGAGGCCGTTGTCGTCGCGCGACAGCAGGTCGAAAGCGGCGCCCAGGTCATCGACGTCAACATGGACGAAGGCATGCTCGATTCGGAGCATGCGATGGTCGAGTTCCTGCACCTGATGGCGGCCGAACCGGACATCGCACGCGTGCCGGTGATGGTCGACAGCTCCAAGTGGACCGTCATCGAAGCCGGACTCAAGTGCCTCCAGGGCAAGGGCATCGTCAACTCGATCTCGATGAAGGAGGGCGAAGCCGAGTTCCTGCGGCAGGCACGCCTGGTGCGGCGCTACGGTGCGGCGGTGGTCGTGATGGCTTTCGACGAACTTGGCCAGGCCGATACCGCCGATCGCAAGGTCGAAATCTGCTCGCGCGCCTATGCGCTGCTGACGGATGAGATTGGATTTCCGCCTGAAGACATCATCTTCGACCCCAACATCTTCGCCATCGCCACTGGTATCGATGAGCACAACAATTACGCGGTGGATTTCATCGAAGCCACGCGTGAGCTGCGGCGACGCTTTCCCTTCAGCCACGTATCGGGCGGCGTATCCAATGTCTCGTTCTCGTTCCGGGGCAACGAACCGGTGCGCCAGGCGATCCATGCGGTGTTTCTCTACCATGCCATCAAGGCCGGCATGGACATGGGCATCGTCAATGCCGGCGCGATGCCGCTGTACGACGATCTGGACGACGACCTGCGCGAACGCGTCGAGGACGTCGTACTCAACCGGCGCAGTGACGGCACCGAGCGTCTGCTTGAGATAGCCGGGAAGTACAAGGGCCGCAAGGGCGAGCAGCGCGTCGAGGACCTTGCCTGGCGCGACAAGCCCGTGCAGTCGCGGCTGAGCCATTCGCTGGTCCATGGCATCGACCAATGGATCGTCGAGGACACGGAAGAAGCGCGGGCACTGTCGACCCGTCCGCTCGATGTGATCGAAGGACCGCTGATGGACGGCATGAATGTCGTCGGCGATCTGTTTGGCGCCGGCAAGATGTTCCTGCCGCAGGTCGTCAAGTCCGCACGCGTGATGAAAAAGGCGGTTGCGCACCTGTTGCCATACATCGAAGCGGAAAAACTGCGTACCGGCGAAGTTGGACAGACCAACGGCAAGATCGTGATGGCGACGGTCAAAGGTGATGTCCATGACATCGGCAAGAACATCGTCGGCGTCGTGCTGGCGTGCAACAACTTCGAGGTGATCGACCTGGGCGTCATGGTTCCGGCACAGACGATCCTGGACCGGGCGCGGGCCGAGGGTGCCGACCTGATCGGGTTGTCGGGGCTGATCACGCCTTCACTGGAGGAAATGAGCCACGTCGCGCGCGAAATGCAGCGCCAGGGATTCAGCCTGCCGTTGTTGATCGGTGGTGCAACAACATCGCGCGCGCACACCGCGCTGAAGATCGACCCGCATTACAAGTCGCCGACCGTGTGGGTCAAGGACGCTTCGCGTGCGGTCGGCGTGGCGCAATCGTTGATCAGTGCCGACCTGCGCGCCGGCTTCGTTGCCGCGAACGACGGCGATTTTGCCGAAATACGCACGCGTCACCGCAATCGCGGCGACGCCAAGCGGCTGGTGTCGCTGGACAAGGCCCGGGCGCAGCGATTCGACGGCGGCTGGACCCACTACGTGCCGCCCACGCCAAAGCAGCCTGGCATCACGGTTTTTGCGGACTATCCGCTCGCCGACCTCGTCGAGCTCATCGACTGGACGCCTTTCTTCAATGCATGGGAATTGGCGGGGCGCTATCCGGCGATCCTGGACGACGCCGTCGTCGGCAGGCAGGCGCGCGAGTTGTTCGACGATGCGCGCGCGATGCTTCGTCAGATCGTGTCCGGACGCTGGTTGACCGCGAAGGCCGTCGTCGGACTGTGGCCTGCGAACAGCGTTGGGGATGATGTCGTCGTGCAGCTCGATGGTGGTGTGACGACGACGCTGCACTTCCTGCGCCAGCAGGTCGACAAGCCGATCGAGCGACCTGATTTCTGCCTGGCCGATTTCATTGCTCCCCATGCATCGGGCAAACAGGACTGGATCGGCGCCTTTGCCGTCACCGCGGGCATCGGCATCGAGCCGCACGTCGCACGATTCGAAGCCGACCACGACGATTACAACGCCATCATGCTGAAGGCGCTCGCGGACCGTCTCGCCGAAACACTGGCCGAGCGCATGCACCAGCACGTGCGCAAGGAGTTGTGGGGATACGCCGCAGACGAATCGCTGGATGCAGCGGCGCTGATCGATGAAGCCTACCGCGGCATCCGTCCGGCTCCCGGCTATCCCGCTTGCCCCGAGCACAGCGAGAAGGCGACGCTGTTTCGCCTGCTCGACGCGGAGCGAAATGCAGGCATGCAACTGACCGAAAGTTTCGCGATGCTGCCCGCCGCGGCGGTGTCCGGCTATTACTTCAGCCACCCGCAAAGCCAGTACTTCGTCGTCGGCCGTGTCTCCAAGGAACAGGCGGCGGACTATGCCCAACGCAAGGGCGTGACGTTGCAGCAGGCCGAGCGATGGCTTGCTTCGAACCTGGATTACGACCCGGAGTAATCCGGGAACAACGCTCTACTGTAGGAGCGGCTTCAGCCGCGACCGCGAAGCGGAGTAAATCCGGTGCGGCTGAAGCCGCTCCTACAAGGATCCACCACCGACTCTGATGGGTGCCCCTACCAGACGATATCGTCCGGGACCTGATATTGCGGATCCGCATAAGGGTCATCCGACGACGGGGCGGTGGGATCGACCTTCAATGCGATGCAGTGCGGAAAGATCGCTTCGGCCTTTTCAAGCAGGTCCGCATCGATCAGCAGGTAACGGCCATCCAGTTGCGCGACTCCAAGCTCGCCGGCGTTGAGCGCCTTCAACTGCTCGGCGTTGACATAGACCCGCTTGATCTTGCCGCCATAGTTGAAATGACGCGCGATGTCCGCGGCCGGATCGTTGAGCCCCCGGTCTTTCAACAGCTCGCCAACCCGCGCCTTGGCTTCTCGACGCACGCGTGCCTGCTCCTGTTTCAGGCGTTCGGCTTCGATGCGCTCGTCCTTTTCTCGCTGCGCGCGAATCGCATACGCCTTTGCCAGATCGATATCCTCGCGCGAGCGTTGCTTTGCGGATGCACCTTCCGGTTTGCCGGCCGGCATGGGGCGAGCCTGCGGCCCGGCACTGGCACCCGTTGGTCGACCGTGCGGCCTCATCGACTTGCCGGTACCTGGTCTTCCGGCATCCGGTTGTCGTTGTTCGGGCTTGCGGTCGGGCTTGGGCGCTGGCTTGAAGCCCAGGCCGAGCAGTTGATCGCGGAGGGAATCGGTCATTCTTCGGTTCAATAGTGCGGTGGCGGTGGCTCGCTGCCGGGATCGGCGAAGAACTCGCCGCGTGATTGCTTCAAGTCGTCCAATGCGCGCTGCAGCAACTGCCTGTTGCCTGTCGCCTCGAGGCGGGAAGCGGCAAGCGCGTCGCTCAGTGCGGCAAGCGCATGTTCCTGGAACTCGACGCGGGTTTCCAGTTCGGTCAGGCGCTGCTCGAGCGATGCGAAGTCCATCAGGTGACCGCAATCGATCGGCCGCGGCCGATGCCGTAATACGCAATCCCGGCCTCGTCAACTTCGTGCGGGTCGTAGACGTTGCGGCCATCGAACACCACGCGATCGCGCAATGCCGTCTTCAGGTCGGCGAAGTCCGGGCTGCGGAACTGCTTCCACTCGGTGACGATGACGAGCGCATCGGCTCCCTCCAGCGCTGCCGCCGCGCTGTCGCAGAGTGTAAGCGCAGGATGCTCGCCAAAGACGCGCTGCGCTTCCTGCTGCGCTTCAGGATCGAAGGCACGGACGCTGGCGCCCGCTTCCCACAACTGTGCCAACAGTCGCCGGCTGGATGCTTCGCGCATGTCGTCGGTGTTGGGCTTGAACGCCAGGCCCCAGACCGCAAAAGTCTTCCCGCGGATATCGCCCTTGTCGTAGTGGCGCCGGATCAGTTGGAACAGATGTCCCTTCTGCGCATCGTTGACGGCTTCGACGGCGTTCAGCAGCTTTGCTTCGTAGCCCATCTGCTGGGCGGTGCGTGCCAGCGCCTGCACGTCCTTGGGAAAACACGACCCACCGTACCCGGCTCCCGGATAGATGAAATGCCATCCGATCCGCGGATCCGAACCGATACCCTGTCGCACCATCTCGATGTCGGCGCCAACCATTTCGGCGATGTTGGCGATCTCGTTCATGAAACTGATCTTTGTCGCCAACATGGCGTTGGCGGCGTATTTGGTGAGTTCGGCCGCGCGCACGTCCATTGTGACAATGCGGTCGTGATTGCGGTTGAACGGCGCGTACAGGCGCTTGAGCTTGTCGATCGCATCGGCATTGTCGGCCCCGATGATGATCCGGTCCGGGCGCATGCAATCCTCGACGGCGGCGCCTTCCTTGAGGAATTCCGGATTGGAGACGACATCGAAATGGATGTCGGCTCCCCGGGCTGAAAGTGCCTGCTCGATGGCGGCACGCACTTTGTCTGCGGTACCGACCGGGACCGTGGACTTGCCGACGACGATCGCCGGGCGAGCCAGGTGCTGGCCGATGGTCTGCGCCACTTTCAGGACGTATTGAAGATCGGCACTGCCGTCTTCGTCCGGAGGCGTACCCACCGCGATGAAGATGACGTCGCCCTGTTCGACCGCTTTGGGAGCGTCGGTCGTGAATTTCAGCCGGCCGGCGGCATGGTTCGCCGCGACCATCGGTTCCAGGCCGGGCTCGTAGATCGGAACCACGCCGCGATTGAGCCCATCCACCTTGGCGGTATCGATGTCAACGCAGGTCACGTCATGGCCGACTTCCGCCAGGCAGGTACCAGTGACCAGCCCGACATATCCGGTGCCGAATATGGTGACGCGCATTGAACTCTCCTTGTCGTTGATACAAGGACGCCGGTGGCGCGACCGCCACCGGCGTCAAGTCAGCGCAGTTTATTTGGCGGGCTGTTTGGCGATGTCAAGAAGCTCCACTTCGAACACCAGCGTTGCATTGGGCGGGATCGGGCCACCCGGCGTGCCCTTGTCGCCGTAACCCAGCTTGCTCGGAATCCAGAACTTGTACTTGCTGCCGACCGGCATCAGTGCGATGCCTTCCTGCCAACCCGGAACGACCTGGTTGAGCGGGAACGTGGCCGGCTCGCCGCGATCGTAGGAACTGTCGAACGTCTTGCCATCGAGCAGCATGCCCTTGTAGTTCACCTTGACCGTGTCGGTGGCTTGCGGCTTGGCGCCCTTGCCTTCGGTCATGACCTGGTACTGCAGCCCCGAAGCCGTCGTCTGCACGCCGGGCTTCTTCGCGTTCTGGGCGAGGAAAGCGTCGCCAGCCGCGGAGTTCTTCTGCGCATCGGCCATCATCTTGGCGAGCTGCTTGGCCTGCATCTTCTGGCCGAAACTCTGCGCGATCTCGGCAGCCTGCTGGTCGGTGAGAAGCAGTTTCTGGCCGGCGAGCGAAGCCTTGATCGCCTTGGCGATCGTGTCGACGTCGATGTCGTCCTTTGCCGGCGCCAGCTGTTTTGCCATGGCCATGCCGATCATGTAGCTGGCCTGGTCCTTCTCGGTGGGCAGGCCGGGGATCGCCTTGCCGGCAGCAACCTTGTCGGTAGGCGCGGTGGTGGCCGTCTTGTCACCTGGCTTGCAGCCGGCGGCGGCGACGGTGAGCGACATCGCCGCGAGCAGGGTCAGTGGAAAACGCTGGGAAGACTTCATTGAATGAAACACTCCAATTGGGGAAATTCGGGAGGCGACCCCTGCAGAGCAGGTCGTCCGGATCGAGGGGCGGCTTCCGATTACAGGATGGACAACAGCTCGACGTCAAATACGAGCGTGGCATTGGGACCGACGGGCCCGCCCGGGGTTCCCTTGGCACCGTAGGCAAGCGGCGCTGGAATCCAGAACCGGTATTTCGCGCCGACCGGCATCAGCGCGACCCCTTCGCTCCAACCCGGAACGACCTGGTCGAGGCCAAAATCGGCCGGCTCGCCGCGATCGTACGAGCTGTCGAAAACCGTGCCGTCGAGCAACGTTCCGCGGTAGTTGACCCGCACGTGGTCAGCGGGCTTGGGGCGGGCGCCGGAGCCTTGCCGCAACACCATGTACTCAAGTCCTGACGGCGTCACGAACACACCCTTGACCAGCTTGTTGCGGGCAAGAAATGCCGCGCCCTCGGCCTGGTTCTTTGCCCCGGCCGCGCTGGCCTTCTGCTGCATCGTCGCCTGCATCCGCTGGCTGAAGGCCGTCAGCACCGCCTTCGAATCCTCATCGGAGAGCAACGGTTTGCCGCCCGAAAGCACCGTGCGGGTGGCCTGGAGCACGATCGGAAGGTCGATCTCATCCTTGATGCTGGCCAGCGAGGGCCCGATCATCAGCCCGCCGATCAGCTGGCCGACCTTGATCCGGTCGACCGGCGGCGGTGCCGTCGGTGCACCTGGCGCCGACTTGCCCGAGCGTGCGGCGACGCGGGCACGCAACGCCGCATCGGTGGCTGTCGCCTCTTCCCTGGTCAGCGTCGGTTTGGCGCCCGCGAAGGTGCTGCGGACGTTTTTTTCGAACGACGCAAGATCCATGTCCGAGGCCACTGGCGTGATGCCATGCGCAACGTCCATCCCCACGGCGTAGCTGGTTTTTGCACGCTCGGTCGACAGGACATTCGTGCCCTGCGCCATGGCGCTGCCGACCCACAGTGTTGCAGCGATAAGCGACATGGCGCCGCCGCGGAACAGACCCTTCATCGAACACTCCTGTAGCGCCGTTGCATCGGCAGGAAACGCATCGTCCCGACGCGGCGCAAAACCGTCCGGATCGACAGCAATGGGGCCGCCTCAACCACGGCCGCGGCCTTGGGCCGTCGGGTTCACGTGTTGCGGGGCCGGACATCTTACGGGCAAGCCGTTCCGCCCGCAGGAAACTCCCGTGCCGGGCACCCCTGCCGTCAGTTGGGTCTGCCCCCGCTTGACGGGATCAAATGAGGTGTTATAGTTGCATACAACACCAGTTACCCAGCGCAGGACACCCGCCATGAACCGCAAGCTCCACCACACCCTGATGGCCCTGTCGGCAACCGCCGCTGTCTTCAGCGTGCTGCTGCTGGCCGGTGGCCCGTTGCCGCCTTTGTCACAGCGCCCGTTGCCGCTGCAAGCGACCAATCCCATTCCCCTGACCGCCCGCGCCACGGC
>JAQGOI010000215.1 GCA_028293685.1 Lysobacteraceae bacterium
AGATCGGGCCCGACGCGCTGTTCGCGCACTGGGACAAGGACAAGAACAAGGCCTTGTCGCTGGACGAGTTCAAGGCCGGATTGCAGGAGATGCAGAATGCCGCGGCCCTGCGTGCGCTGCACGACAACTTCGTCGCCCACGACACCAACAAGAACAACGTGCTCGATGCGACCGAATACGCCAATCTCGATCTGATCAAGAAGGCCGGCACCACTGCGCCGCCGCTGTCGGCGTTTGATGCTGACAAGAACCAGGGCCTGGACTTCAAGGAATACGTCGGCATGGTCACCAAGCTGGTGAACGACAAACACTAGTCGCGACGAATCGGTCTTACAGACTGCCCGGCTCACAAGCCGTCGCCATTGCGTGTGCCTCACCGTGCGGAAAGCAACGCTTCGCCAGGATTGGTCCGATGGCGCATAAGCAGCAGCACTTCACACCACATGTGTGGGCACGCACGCAGTTAACTTAACGCTGCCCTGAAACACTTCTGGCGTCAGCAGGGGCTATGAGCCCTTCACTGTGACGCAGTGCAACCTCCCTCACGGTTGGTACATCCAGCTGGCACACAGTGGCGGAAACACAGGGGTGCACGGCTATGGAAACCGGAAGAATTCTCTCCATTGATCCTCGCGGGATCGTCCAGGTCCAGCTGATCGATCGCGTCATTGAAGCGCAGATCATGAGTGGCGGCGCCCATATCGGCGACCGCATCAACGGGCCGATGCAGCCCGGCATACAAACCTGGATCTGCTCGCTCAACCGAACGGTGGTCGTCAACGTACAGATGCAGCCGATGCGTGCGGCACCGTTGGCATATGCAGTGGCATAGCTCGTTGGTCCATCATGAAACCCATCGCATTCGCAGATCCAAGGCTGCTCGACCAGCAGCTGCAACGAAGGCGGAACTGGGGTGCGGGGTGATTGCTGAAGTGTTCAATCGCCAGTTCGCAGACCGCGTGACTGTCGGCAAGGCTTACGTTACAACCGGACTCCGCCGCTCGCGCGTGGATGTCATCCGGCTGCCGGACCGTTGAGCACCGGCGGCAACGCGGGCGGTGGTAGATACATATGGCTCCGTCGGACCGGCATGACACAAAACCCGGCGGCAAAAGGTCCGCCGGATTCCTACGTTCGCTTGCCTTACCAGCTGTAACGCACGCCCAGCTGGCCACCAGTGAAGCTCTTCAACGCGCCGCCGTCCTGCCAGTTCAAGCCACCGAACACCGCGAGCTTGCCGACCTGCACGTTCAATCCACCCTCGACCAGCGTGCTGGTGCCCTTGGCGCTGGTGCTGCCAAAAAATGTGTCGTTGATGGCATAGGTGTTCTTGCCGTCAAACTCGTGCACGGCGCTCACTGCGAGGTACGGCGTCAGGATCGTGCTGCCGTTGGTGGGGAAGCTCTTGCGTACCGAGACACCGGCGCGGCCGCGCGAAGACGTGCCGCCGTCGGGCGTGAAGCCGGTCAGCGCACCCTCAAGCACGTCGGCACTGCCGACTTTCGTGCGCGTGTACTGCAGCTGCGGCTCGATCTTGTAACCGTCGCCCAACTCGAACGCGTAACCCGCCTCGACGTTGAACGTATTGGCCTTGCCGTGGGTACGCGATTCGCCGGCCGCCGAGTCGAGCCTGGCGTCGAACGTCATGTGGCGGAAGGACGTGTCGACATAGAAGCCATTTGGCGAGAACCAGGTGGCATAGACACCCGACGTGTCGCCGTCGATCTTGGTCGAGCCGATGCCGGTCTGGTTCAGATGCTGGGTCGCCCGCGCCTGGCCGGCCAGCAGGCCCACGCTGAACTGGTCATTGATGCCGAAATCCGCACCCGCTTCGCCGCCGTCGTTGCGCTGGTCGAACGTGAAGTTGCCGCCCTGGCCGAAGGTGCTGGCGACATGGCCCGGGTTGATCGTGCCGCTGTCGGTGAACGTGCGCGCCCAGAGGCTGAAGCCGTGCGTCTTGGTCTTGTCGATGACGCCCATGCGTTGGCGCCAGGTGCCAACCTGGCTGTTCATCAGGCTCTGCACGCCCGGTGCGAACGATGCGGCCAGCGTGCCCGCGTCGCTGAGGCCGGTGACATCGAAGTCCACCGAGAAAACATCGGCCGTGGCATTGCTGGTATCGATGCTGCTGGACATGCCCACACCCGTGACCACCAGGAAGCTCTGGTTGGGGTTGAAGGTGACATCGCCCAGCACGAAATTGGCTGCGGTGGAATCGCCGCTGACCTTGACCACAGCCACCGAGCCGGTGCGCGTGGTCGGGACATCGAGGATGGTGGTGTTGACCGCGGTCACGCTGCCGTTGGCCACGCTGCCGTTGACGTAGAGCACATCGCCAAGGCCGTTGAGGCCGCTGACATCCACGCCCAGCGCACCACTGCCGGCGAAGTCTCCATTGATCGTGAGGATGTCGTTGGCCAGACCATCGCGGAAGTCGATGATGCCGGTATTGGTAAAGGCGTTGGTATTGCCTGCGCCCATGTCGATGGCGCTGTCGCCGAATGAGAAGATCGTGCCGCTATTGTCGAATGCGTTGGCGAACGTGTCCGAATCGCCCATCGCGATGGAGCTGTTGTTGAGGACGATCGTGCCGGCATTGATGATGGTGTCCGCACCAGAACCAAAGTCGGATGTGCCTCCGGCATACCAGATCCCATCGGCACCGTTGGTCAATGTGTCATTGCCACCATTGGTGAAGATCGCTCCGGCGATGGTGCCGACGTTGTTGATCGAGTCGGTCGAGTCGCCGGCAAGCACTGCGGCGCCACCACTGATGGTGCCGCTGTTGGTCAGGACGGTCGAAATGTCGCTGCTCAGTTCGACGCCGACAGTTTGACCGGAACCGGTCGCGGTAATCGAACCGGAGTTGGCAAAGGAAAGGTTTCCGCTGCCGAGGAGAATGGCGCCATAGCTGCGGCCGCCGGCCCCGCCGGTGAACTGCGCGCTGATGGCGCCGGCGTTGCTCGCACTCACCGCATTGCCCGCGACCAGCAGGCCGATGGCCGTACCGTCGTAACTGCTGGCCGCCGCGCTAATTTCGCTGCCGGCATCGAGTGTTACCGCGATGTTGCCGCCAGACGCCACCAGGCCAGTGGCGAGTGCAGTGCCCTGCGTTGCGTCGGCCACGGCCGTCGCGCCAATGGCGCCAGCCGAATCCACCGTAACCGTCGCACCGCTGACCGCCATGCCCTGGGCGACCGCCGAGATGGATGCTGAGGCATCGGCGTTGATCGAACCGGAACTGCTGTTGATGATGTCGGTATTGCCATAGTTGTTGATCGCCAACAGGCCAATTGCCGCGGCTGTATCACCGATGTCGAAATGGTTGTCCGCTCGTGCGGTCACAGCAATCGAACCCGCATTCGTGACGCTCAGGACATAGTTGGAATAGACGTTGATGCCGGTGGCAATGGCACCCCCGAAGTCATTCGCCGACGCGGCGACAGTAATATCGCCGGTGCTGCTGTTGGATACCGCAACGTTCGCACCAAAGCCATCAGTCACCACGATGCCGTTGCTGGTCGTGATCTGCCCGACATTCGCCGAATACGCCGTGGCACCGGATTGCGCGGTGGCGGTGATCGAACCGGCATTGACGACAGCCACGTCCGCGGCCAGCGTATAGACGTTGATGCCGTTGGCGCTGGCGACGCCGTAGTGATCTGTCCAGGCATTGGCGACGATTACGCCGGTATCGGAATTCGAGACACTGATTGCCGTACCGACAGCCGAACTCACCTGGATGCCGTCCGCCCGTGTCTGGCCGACATTCTGGTAGTAGGCACTGGCCTGCGACGATGCCACAGCAGCGATTGCGCCGGCGTTTTGGACATCCGTAGCACCGGAGTAGCCGAATGCGAAGACGCCGGTTGCCCTTGCCGAGTCCAGAAGAAGCGTTGAGGCCTGGGCCGTGATTGAACCAGTGCTGCCGTTCGTAACCGTCGTGTCTCCGTGGACATTCTCCACGAATATGCCTGTGGCTCGTGTCTGGGAAAGCTGAGAACGGTAGTCGGATTGAACGGTTGCGCTGATCACGCCGGAGTTGGCCACATCCACCGTTTCGTTGCCGACGTCGACTACGAAGACGCCGGCGGAGAACACGCCGTAGACACTGCTGTTCGATTCTGCCGACGCAACAATCGAGCCGGTGTTTGCGATGTCAATGGCACTACTATTGTAAGCAAAGCTTGCCGCAACAATGCCCATGGCCTTGCCAGCATAATCGCTGATCGCGTACGACTGGGCGATGATCGCACCGGAGTTGGTGATGCTGATATTGCCGAAGGTGTTGTATGTATTGATGCCGTAGGCGAATGATCCAAATACGTTCGCGTTCTCGTCGGTTTCTCCAGGCGCGTTGTTGGCGCGCGCAGTGATCGAGCCGCTATTGTCGACCGCCACATCTCCTAAAAAGCCGATGGCCAGCACACCGTAGCCGGCAAGAATGGCGGAAGCGGAAAGATCACCGGAGTTCGTGATATCGCTGTTGGCGTAGCCCGCTCCGGAGACTCTGATGCCGTAGGCCGTATCGTCGGCTACGGCCGCAATGCCGGCGGAGTTGTCGACGCGGATGTTCGCGCTGATGCTGACTGCATTGATGCCGATCGCGGCATTGTGGCCATGGAACCTGCCGTTGTCGTCCGCCGTGGCCGTGATGTTGCCCACGTTGTAAACAATGACTTCGCCGTTGCTCAAGCTTGTGTCACTGATGCCAATCGCACTGACGGTGGCACTCGCGGTGATGGAACCGGTGTTGCTGACCGTCCCGTACCCATTGGTGAGGATTCCCAACGCCTGGAAACCTTTGGTATTGATCTGGCCTGAGTTGGTGATGTCGGTGTCGAAGCGCGAAAAGATACCGAGTGAACCCCCGTACTGACCAACACCGGAATCCGCCGTGGCAGTGATGTCGCCGGAGTTGACGATGCTGCCAGCGCCTGATGCGTAAACGCCCACGGCAACCTTGCCGGCGTCGACCGTAATGCTGCCCGAGTTATCGACCGTTGCACCATAGATAGCTTTGCCTATGCCGGTCGCCGCGATCGTAATGCTGCCCGAGTTGTCGACGACGTCGGCCACGACGCCGAACGCGTAGCCCCTGCCGCTGAGCGTTCCATCGGGGTAACTGTATACGCGGGTCGCGCTCACGTTGATGCTGCCCGCGTTGCTGACGTCGCCACCGGCGACGACACCGTAGGCCTTGGCATTGCCGGTCACCGCAATGGTCCCGGTGTCGGTGTTGGTGACAGATACAATGCCATTGGTGGAAGCGGCATAGATTCCGATCGCGATGTCACCGTCGGTCGAATCGACTCCGATGCTGCCCGCATTGGAAACGGTGACCCCATCGAGTCCCTCGGCAAAAACACCCATCGCCGAGACGATGTGCGTGTAATAGGAATACGGCACGACGGCGGAGGAAGACACCACGATGCTGCCATCGCTGGTGACGTTGACCTGCCCATGTTCTGCGTACGCGGACAGACCCGTCGCCGTGCCGTTGACCGAACTTCCGACGATCGCGCCGTTGTTGCTGAGGTCCACCGACCCCAGGTACGCGAAGGCATCCACTGCGATGGCATTGCCGTCCTGGGCATTGGCCGTGATGGTTCCTGTGAGCAGATTGTCGAGCGCTACGTTACCGTCGCTCGAATGGGCCATGACGGCGGTGACGTCGTTGGCGCCAGTACCGTAGGCGAGGATGTCGCCGGTGTTGACGACGGTAACGTCCCCGAAGGCACTGATGTCCATCGCTTGTACGCCGGCCGCTGTGACGTTGGTCGCGATATGTCCGTCGTTGTTCAACGTCGCCGAAGTCGATCCGTACTCATGGATACCGTCGGCGCCATCGGTAGTGATGTCGGCGTGGGTGATCACGCCCACGTTGCCGCCCCACGTCGCATCCACGCCAACTGCGCCCGCCGCGGGAATCACACTGGTTGGCAAAGTGTCGCCCACAACCAGGGTCAGGTCCGCGGTGGGAACAAAGAGGCTGCCAGGAAGCGTGTCCGTGAAGACGCCATTGCACGCGACCGTGTTCGACGCCGAGATCGCGCAGGTGCCGGCGTAGGCGACACCGCTGCCCACCAGGGCCAGCACGGTGGCGGAGCTGGCCAATGCGATTCGGATCGCGCGGGTCGTCGGTGACAGCGTGAGTGCGCGCGCGTTGCGAGCCGCGGTCAAGCGGCTCATGCAGTAGTTTCCGTTCATTGCTCAACCCCAATTGTGCAACCGTGGATGTTGGCCGCCGACAACCGTGGATCGGCGTTGGCCATGTTCTTCGATGTCCGTGCGCAGCGTCGCGTCGGTCGATCGCATGCTGCAGGTCAATGTCGAGGCCAGATCGTTATCGCGCGAGCCTGAGCAGCGTTCCCGCGCACATGGCAGGGCACCGACAACCCTTACGTACCGACTGTCACCGTTCTGGTTTTGACGCTGGTTGCGCCACCGTTGTCGATCACCGACTCGGTCACGCTGTAGGCGCCCGCCTTTGCATAGACGTGGCCAGGGTTGGC
>JAQGOI010000261.1 GCA_028293685.1 Lysobacteraceae bacterium
CGGATCGCCATATCGAGGGTTCCCTCCTGTGGACAGCCAACAACCGTGTCCTGGACGGCACCGCCCTTGCGCAGGTCGGTGATGGTGGTTATGCGCTCGGCGCTCGTGCCAGTCAGATCCGTGATGATTTGAAGACCCGTCGCTCATTCACCGAACGCGATCTGCTCGCAATCCAGCTGGATGACCGCGCGCTGTTCCTTCGGCGCTGGTGGCAGTTGCTACAGGCCCAGGCCGCAACGGCGAGGTCCCCGGCGCTTGTCGACCTGGCACACGCATCAGGGACCTGGACCGGGCATGCAAGCGTGGACTCCGTCAGCTACCGCGTGGTGCGGGCATGGCGGGCAGCGGTGCACGCGCGCCTGCTCGACGGCCTCACCGCACCAGCGCAGGCTGCAATTGGCGATGCTTTTGCAATGCCCGACCTGCCGCAGTTCGAAGGCGTCGCCTGGCCGCTGGTGACACAACGCCCGGTCAACCTGTTGCCGCGCCGTTTCGCCAGCTGGAATGCGTTGTTCGAAGACGCCGCCAGCGAGGTACGCAATGACCTCGTCAAGCAAGGTCCTTTGGCCCAACGCACTTGGGGCGAACGCAACACCGCACGCATCTGCCATCCGCTTTCCATGACATTGCCGGGCTTCGCCAGGCGCCTGCTGTGCATGCCTTTCGAGCCTTTACCCGGCGACACCAACATGCCGCGCGTCGCCGGCTCCGATTTTGGCGCGTCGGAACGGATGGTGGTTTCGCCAGGACACGAAGCCGACGGCTTCATCCACATGCCCGGCGGACAAAGCGGACATCCGCTGTCGCCGTATTGGGGCGCTGGTCACGAGGATTGGGTGCACGGACGACCAACGCCGTTCCTGCCGGGCAAAGCCGAGCACGTGCTTCGGTTGATTCCGGCAGGTCGCTCTTCGTAGGAGCGGCTTGCAGCGGCGAGCTGGTTCGACCGATCGAGGCAATCAACGGGCCGGCTGAAGCCGCTCCTGCAACACCGCCATCAACCAGGCAGCAGGCGCTCGATGAGCGCCAGATACAGGTCGGGTAGCGCTTCGAGGTCCGCGACCGACACGTGTTCGTCGACCTTGTGGATGCTGGCATTGACCGGCCCGATCTCGATGCACTGGACACCGAGCGGCGCAATGAACCGTGCATCGGACGTGCCACCGCCGGTACTTTCCTCAGGCACATGTCCGGAGAAGCGTGCAAGCACTTCGCGCGCGGCTGTGCGCAAGGGACCTTCCGGCGTGTGGAAGGGTTCGCCGCCGCGCTGCCAGCGGATCGCATACTCGAGCCCGTGTCGCTGCAACACCTCTTCGCACTCGTGCTCCAGGCGTTCGGCATTCCACGTCGGATTGAACCGCAGGTTGAACAACACCTGCAGGTCACCTGGAATGACATTGTTGGCGCCCGTTCCCGCGTGCACGTTGCTGATCTGGAAACTCGTCGCGGGAAACGACGCGTAACCGTCATCCCATTTGCGCGCAGCAAGCTCGACAAGCGCAGGCAATGCCTGGTGAACCGGATTGCGTGCCTTTTCGGGGTATGCAACATGGCCCTGCACGCCTTTCACGGTGAGCGTGGCAGACAGCGTGCCACGGCGACCGACTCGCAACAGGTCGCCGAGGATGGTTTTCGAGGAAGGTTCGCCGGTGATGCACCAGTCGATGACCTGTCCGCGCTCGCGGAACACGTCGGCGACCCTGCGAACACCGTCGATCGCGTCGCCCTCCTCGTCGGAGGTCAGCAACAATGCGACCGTGCCGCGGTGGTCGGGGTTCGCAGCGACGAATCGTTCCACCGCGATCACGAACGCCGCCACGCTGCCCTTCATGTCGGCGGCGCCGCGTCCGTACAGGTTGCCGCCGCGTACGACCGGTTCGAAGGGATCGCTGCTCCACGCTTCGCGCGGCCCGCTCGGCACCACGTCGGTATGGCCAAGCAACATCAGCACCGGTCCGGCCGAACCATGCGTTGCCCACAGGTTTTCGACTGTGCCAAAACGCAATGACTCGCAGGCGAAACCGGCACGGGCCAGTCGCTCCGCGACGAGGACCTGGCAGCCGGAGTCATCGGGTGTGACCGAAGGGCGTGCGATCAACTGCTTTGCCAGCTCAAGTACCTGGCTCACCTGGCGGTGCCAAAGCGCTGCTTGAATCCGTTGTCGCTGAATCCCTGCGACACGCTTCCGTCCGTCGCGACCACGACCGGACGCCGGATCAACTGCGGATACTCGCGCAACAAGACCTTCCACTCGGCATCCGATCCGGGTGCCTTGCGATGCGGCGACAGGTTCCGCCAGGTCGTTGACGACTTGTTGACCATCAGGTCCCAACCGCCGACCTGCTCCTTCCAGTCGAGCAGCGTTTCGGGCGACTGTGGGTGACCGCGGTAGTCGACGAACGTGTGTGCGATGCCATGGCGCTCGAGCCACTTGCGGGCTTTTTTGCAGCTATCGCAAGCGTCGAGCCCGTACAACGTCGTCATGTCCGATGTCCTGCCTGCGTTGCGGCCCGGAGGCCGGAAGCGCACCGCGTGAGAATGAAGTTCAATCCGCCAGCCCGCGCAGCAGCTCGTTGATCGATGTCTTGGCCCTTGTCCGGGCGTCGACTTTCTTGACGATCACCGCGCAGTACAACGAATGGCTGCCATCTGCGGCGGGCAGCTGGCCGGAAACGACCACGCTGCCCGAGGGTATACGACCATACGTGATTTCTCCCGTCGCACGGTCGTAGATGCGTGTCGACTGCCCAAGGAACACGCCCATCCCGATCACGCTGTGATGGCCGACGATCATGCCCTCGACGACTTCCGAACGCGCGCCGATGAAACAGTGATCCTCGATGATGGTCGGTGCTGCCTGCAGTGGCTCGAGAACGCCGCCGATGCCGGCACCGCCCGACAGATGGCAATGCCTGCCGATCTGCGCGCAGCTGCCGACCGTCGCCCAGGTGTCGATCATCGTGCCCGCGCCGATATGCGCGCCGATATTGAGAAAACTCGGCATCAGGACCACGTCCTTGCCGATGAAGGTGCCCCGCCGCACGACGGCGCCCGGCACGACCCGCGCGCCCAGCTTGCGGAACTGTGATTCATCAAAGCCGGCGAACCGCGCCGGCACCTTGTCCCAGAACGGTGCGGGCTCGGCCTCGATCAGTTCCATTTCCTGCGTTCTGAAGAACAGCAACACGGCTTTCTTCAACCATTCGTTGACCGTCCAGCCACCCTCACCATCGGGTTGCGCAACGCGAAACTCCCCGGATTCCAGGCCCGCAATCACCCGCTCGACGGTCGGTGCGGTCGAGCCCTCGAGCTCCTCGGGGGTCAACATCGTGCGCCGCTCCCACGCGCTCTCGATCATGAACCTGAGTTCCTCGGTGCCGGTGCTCTTGGGCCTCGGCTTCGCCTTGGCGACCTTTTTGGCGACGGTCTTGCGCTCGGTCATTGCGTTGAATCTCCTTGCAGGCATGCCAGCAGCGCATCGCGTAACGCGCGTTGCTCCCCGGCATCGATGAGTGGGCGATCATGTTCGTCGGTGATCTCGAAAACGTCCTCGGCTCGCGCGCCGAACGTCGCGATGCGGGCGTCGTGGACGCGCAGGCGCTGTTGCCGCAACACGCGTGCCACATCGGCCAGCAGGCCCGGGCGATCCGTCGACACCAGGCTCAGAACGGTACGACTGCCGCCACGGTCCGACGCGTCCAACTGCACCTGCGGGGCCAGTTGGAAATGACGCAGATGCCGGGGCTGGGTACGGCGAGCTGGAATCACGCGGTCAAGATCGGGGGCGGACAGCGCCCTGGCCAGGAATGTCTCGATCTCCTGCGGATCGATCGGATGCTGCCGCGAAGGAACGATCACGAAGACATCGAAGACATTTCCGGCCGGCCCATCGAGAAGCCTTGCCTGCTGGATTGCATACCCTGCACGGTCGAGCGTGGCGGCAATGGCCGCGAACAGTCCGTCGCGATCAGGAGAATGGACGAAAACCTCGAGTGCGCCGGCCTGCGCGAGCGAACGCACGCTGACGGCGGTGTCCTGCTCGCCGATGCCACGCAGGACACTCGCCTGCCAAGCCACCTGGTCGGCGCGGCTGCGGAGGAATCCGGCACCGGGCATGCGTTCGAACACGCCATCGATCGCTTCCTCGCCGATTCCCGCCTTTGCAAGCAGCGCCCGTGCGGCGGCACGTGTTTCGGACATCTGCTCGTCCACAGCCAGCGGGTTTTCGAGCCCACGCGCAAGTGCAAGTCGCGTCGCGGTGTAAAGGTCGGCGAGCAGCCGGTCCTTCCACGCATTCCACAGCTTGGGAGAAGTGCCGGCAATGTCGGCGCACGTCATCAGGTACAGCAGGTCAAGGCGCTCCTGATTGGAGACGAGCGTCGCAAACCCGTGGATGACTTCGGGGTCGCTGATGTCCTGCTTCTGGGCGGTCACCGACATGACCAGGTGCTTGTCAACCAGCCACGCGACGGAATCGGTATCGTTGTTGCCCAGTCCGTGCGCCACGCAGAATTCGTTTGCCTCGATCGCCCCGAGTTGCGAATGATCGCCTCCCAGGCCCTTGGCAATGTCGTGGAAAAGCCCGGCCAGTAACAACAACTCGGGCTTGCGCAGACGCGGCCAGATATCGTGCGCGATGGCAAAGCGCTCATCGGCTGCGCCGGAGGCGAACGATGCGATGTTCTGCAGCACCGCCACCGTGTGCCTGTCGACCGTGAACACATGGAACAGGTCGAACTGCATCCGCCCGGACACACGCGCGAATGCCGGCAGCCAGCGGCCGAGAACGCCGAGGCGCGCCATCCGCGTCAGCGTGTCGACCGGCTGCACTCCCGTCAACAGCCCCATGAAGGCGGCGCGTTGGCTCGCGCTGGCCGCGTGGTAGTCCGGTAATGTCGGCAGCGCTTCAGCCAGCGCACGCGCTGTCTGCGAATGCAGGCCGCGTAATTCCGGATGCTGCGCCCAGACTCCGAACATCGCGAAGACAGCGTCGACATTCCCTGGCCAGTTCGAATCGGCTGCACGCAGGTAACCACGGTGCGATTCGAACCCGAAAACAAGCGGCTCTGGCTGTGCCTCCCCTTCCAGTTGCTCTTCGAACCGCTGCAGCAACCGTTCGTTGACGCGCAGCACGAGCGCGGCGCTGCGGTAGAACTCCTGCATCATCTGCTCGACCGCAAGGCTCCCCGGAATGTCCAGGTATCCAAGACGCGCCGCGAGCGCCTTCTGATGGTCGAAGCGCAGGCGCTCATCCGGTTTCCCGGCCGTCAGATGCAAACCAAAGCGCAACCGCGACAGGATGCGGCGTTGCTTTTCGATCGTCGCGTATTCGTCGGCGCCCAGTTGGCCCAACTGGATCAACGGCTCGAGGCCGTGGGAGCCGAGCAGCCGCAAAGCCATCCAGCGCAGCGTCTGTACGTCACGCAGACCGCCCGGACCCTCCTTCAAATTCGGTTCGAGGTTGTCGCTGGTGTCGTCGAAGCGCGCATGGCGAAGGCGTTGTTCCTCGCGCTTGGCGACGAAATACACCTGCGGCGACCAGCAGGCCTCAGGGGAGACCGATGCCGACAGGACCGCGAGGGCGGGCGGACCGGCGAGCTGCCGCGCTTCCAGTATTGCGGTCAGGACCGTGATGTCGTCTTCGGCCGCCTGTGTGCACTGCGCGGCGGAGCGCACCGCATGACCCACCGGTAACCCGGCATCCCAGAGCAGCGCAAACAGGCGCGCCAATGCTTCCTGATGGGACTGTTGCGCGGCGGCGTCGGCCAGCACCAGCAGGTCGACATCCGAATGCGGAAACAACTCGCCACGCCCATAGCCCCCAACGGCGAACATCGACAGTGATGCATCGGATTCGATGCATCGATCCCACGCTTGCATGACCACGCCGTCGACGAAGCGCGTGCGAGCCCGGATCAGCACATCGATCTCGTCCCCCTGATCGAAGCGCGCGGCCAGCGCCGCGTCTTCAACGCCCAGCGCGGCGCGGCTTGCGGCCGCCCACCGGCTGTCGGAATGGTCCAGCAGCCGTCCGGGGCGTTGGTTGGCAGCGTCCGGCCTGTTCACAGGTCGTTGTCGTCGCCCGGAAGCCTGGTGAGGATTTCGACGCCGTCCTCGGTCACGGCCACGGTGTGTTCCCACTGCGCCGAGAGCTTTCGATCCTTCGTGACCACGGTCCAGCCGTCGGGCAGCAGGCGGGTGTAACGGTTGCCCTCGTTGATCATCGGCTCGATGGTGAAGGTCATGCCTTTCCTGAGCACCAGGCCGTCGCCGGGTCGGCCGTAATGCAGCACCTGCGGATCGTCGTGATAGACCCTGCCGATGCCATGGCCGCAATATTCTCGCACCACGGAAAAGCGCTGCGACTCGGCGTATTGCTGGATGGCATGGCCGACATCGCCCAGTGTCGCCCCGGGCCGTACGGCACGGATGCCACGGAACATCGCTTCCCGCGTGACCTCGACCAGGCGCCGCGCCATCACCGATGGCGTGCCGGCGTAGTACATGCGGCTGGTATCACCGTGCCAGCCATCCTTGATGACGGTGACGTCGATGTTGAGGATGTCGCCGTCGCGGAGCACTTTTCCCGAACTGGGAATGCCGTGGCAGATGACGTTGTTGACGGACGTGCAAACCGTGGCCGGAAATCCGCGATAGCCGACATTGGCCGGGATCGCCTGCTGCACGTTGACGATGTGATCGTGGCAGATCCGGTCGAGTTCTTCGGTGCTGACACCCGGCTTTACATGCGGTGCGACGACCTGCAGCACCTCGGCGGCGAGACGGCCGGCGACGCGCATTTTCTCGATTTCATCAGGAGTCTTGGGCGCTATCTGCATGGCTCCATTATCGCCGATGCGGTTGCCTTACCTGCGACGTCGGCCAAACCGTCCCGTGCGCCGCCACCCGGGACAGGCTTTCGAGGTTTTCGTCGAAGCAAAATTACATGCCCACTGCAGGTTGCCCGTCCGTGGGTTTGTCGCTACAATTCCGCGGCTGTTCCGGGCGAAGGTCCCAGGCAGCCGCCCACGTCGGGCGCAATCGACGAATCCACACCTGCTGCCATTCCCCGTGCCGGGGTGCCTGCGCGTCCACCCGGATGCGAGGTTCGGACACGGAAGCAGCGGGGAGGCCCAACCCCGGAACCTTCGTCCCCGCACTTAATAATGCAGGGACGACCGCCATTACCCATAGGCGGGCGGTTCCCCATCGGAGTACCTGCAATGCCCCAGATCACCATGCGCCAGATGCTGGAAGCCGGCGTCCATTTCGGCCACCAGACACGTTACTGGAATCCCAAGATGGGCCCGTACATCTTCGGCGCCCGCGGCAAGATCCACATCATCAACCTCGAGAAGACCGTGCCGCTGTTCAGCGACGCGATGAACTTCATCTCGGCGATCGCGCAGAAGCGCGGCATGATCCTGTTCGTCGGCACCAAGCGCTCGGCGCGCGACGCGATCAAGGAAGAAGCCGAACGCTGCAACATGCCCTACATGACCCAGCGCTGGCTCGGCGGCACCCTGACGAACTTCGCCACCGTCAAGAAGTCGGTGTCGCGCCTGAAGGAGCTGGAGGCCGGCGAGACCGACGGCAGTTTCCAGAAGCTGGTCAAGCACGAAGTCCTGGGCCTGCGTCGCGAGCGCGAGAAACTGTTCGCATCGCTCGGCGGCATCAAGGAAATGAACCGCTTGCCCGATGCGTTGTTCGTGATCGATATCGGCCATGAAGACATCGCCATCAAGGAAGCCAAGAAGCTCGGCATCCCGGTGATCGCGGTCGTCGATACCAACTACGACCCGGCGCTGGTCGACTACCCGATTCCCGGCAACGACGATGCGATCCGTGCCGTGCAGCTGTACGCACGCGCTGCCGCTGACGCGGTGCTCGAAGGCAAGGCCGCCGCTCCCCAGGCCGCCGTGCGCGAGGACGAATTCGTCGAGCTCGATGCCGAAGGCAATCCGGTCAAGGCCGCACGCGGTCGCGCGCCCGCCAGGAAGCCGCCGGTGAAAAAGGCCGACGCGCCGAAGGCCGCCGACGAAGCAGCCCCTGCAGCCGAAGAAGCCCCAGCCGCCGAGTAATCGTCTCGTGGCCGTGCGCAACGCGCGGCCGCATTTCACAACGCTAGGCGGGTCTTGACCCGCCATGCCGACATTCGGCGGGTCAAGACCCGCCCTACTTATTTCGTGAGGTCACCCCATGGCAGAAATCACCGCATCCCAGGTCAAGGAACTGCGCGAGCGCACCGGCGCCGGCATGATGGAATGCAAGAAGGCATTGTCGGAAAACGAAGGCAACATCGAATCGGCGGCCGACTGGCTGCGCAAGACCGGCCTGGCCAAGGCCGACAAGAAGGCCAGCCGCATCGCTGCCGAAGGGCGCATCGCCATGGCGCAGGCCGGCAACAAGGCTGCGATCGTCGAGATCAATTCCGAGACCGATTTCGTGGCGAAGGACGAGAATTTCCTCAAGTTCGCGGATGAGGTCGCCAAGACCGCACTGAATTCGGATGTGCAGGACGTCGATGCACTGAAAGCAACGAAGACCTCCTACGAGCACACCGTCGACGAAGCACGCCAGTGGCTGGTCTCCAAGGTCGGCGAAAACGTGCAGGTCCGTCGCATGGCGCGCATGCAAAGCGACAACACCATCGGCGCCTATGTGCATGGCGGCCGCATCGGCGTACTGGTCGAAGTCAAAGGCGGGACGCCGGAGCTGGCGCGCGGCCTCGCGATGCACATCGCTGCGATGAATCCCCCGTACATTTCCACGGCGCACGTCCCAGCCGATTTTGTCGCGCGCGAGAAGGAAATCGCCTTGGCGCAGGTGCGTGATTCGGGCAAGCCGGCCGAGATCCTGGAGAAGATGATTGCGGGCAAGGTCGCCAAGACGATTTCCGAGATCACGCTTACCGGTCAGCCGTATGTGCTCGACACGAACCAGACCGTCGAGGCTGCCCTCAAGGCCGCCGGCGGCGCAAAGGTCATTGCGTTCCAGCGCCTGGCCGTTGGCGAAGGCATCGAGAAGCAGGCCGACGATTTCGCGGCAGAGGTCATGAAGCAGGCCGGGCTCGCTTAGTCACAGCGGCAGGTTGCCCAAAAAACCCGCGGGAAACCGCGGGTTTTTTATTGTCCGGCAAGGCGTCGAGTGCCATCCGCTACAATCCCGCCAGCTGAAAACCGGAGCCTGCCATGTCCCAACTCGCCTATCGCCGCATCCTGCTCAAGTTGTCCGGCGAGGCGTTGATGGGGGACGAGGATTACGGGATCGACCCAAAGGTGATCGGTCGCTTGGCCCGCGAGGTCATCGAAGCACAGCAGGCCGGTGCGGAGATCGCACTGGTCGTTGGCGGCGGCAATATCTTCCGCGGCGCGGGCCTGGCTGCGGGCGGCATGGATCGCGTGACCGGCGACCAGATGGGCATGCTGGCGACCGTCATCAATGCCCTGGCGATGCAGGATGCGCTGGAGAAGCTGGGCGCCAGGGCGCGCGTCATGAGCGCGATCAAGATCAATGACGTCTGCGAGGATTACATCCGCCGCCGCGCGATCCGCCACCTGGAAAAAGGCCGCATCGTGATTTTCGCGGCGGGCACCGGCAATCCGTTTTTCACCACCGACTCGGGTGCCGCACTCCGCGCCATCGAGATCGGCGCCGACCTGCTGCTCAAGGCGACCAAGGTCGACGGGGTCTACGACAAGGATCCGAAAAAATTCGCCGATGCCGTGCGTTTCGACACGCTGGGCTACGACGAGGTGCTTGCGCGCGACCTGCAGGTGATGGACACCGCCGCGTTCGCGCTGTGCAGGGACAGCGACCTGCCACTGCGGATCTTCGACATGGGCCAGCCCGGCGTTCTGCAACGGGTGCTGCGCGGGGAAAACATCGGCACGCTGGTGAAGGGTCGCGGCTAGCCGTCGTCAGGCGGCGCGTCCTGCACGATTTTCGTAGCCGGCACCGCGACCGGTTCGAGTCGCCGGTCGTGCGAGGCGGCCGTCCGATGCCTTCGTTTATACTGTTTCGATGCATTCGCTCCGGAGTCGGACATGATCAGCGACATTCACAAGGACGCTCAGGCGCGCATGACCAAGAGCGTGGAAGCGCTGCGCCATGACCTGTCCAAGGTGCGCACCGGGCGCGCTTCCACCGCGCTGGTCGATCACCTGAAGGTCAACTACTACGGGTCGGACATGCCCTTGTCGCAAGTCGCCAGCATCGCCGTCAACGACGCCCGCTCGCTGACGATTACGCCCTGGGAAAAGCAGATGGTCGGCCCGGTCGAGAAAGCCATCCTGGCGTCCGACCTCGGACTGACGCCGAACACCGCGGGTACGGTCATCCGGATCAACCTGCCGGCACTGACCGAAGAGCGTCGCAAGGAGCTATCCAAGCACGTGCATGGGGAAGGCGAGGACGCCAAGGTCGCGATCCGCAATATCCGTCGCGACGCAAACCATCACGTCAAGGAACTGCTGAAAGACAAGCAGATCACCGAGGACGAGGCGTCCAAAAGCGAAATCGACATCCAGAAGCTCACCGACAAGGCGATCAAGGACGTCGACGACGTGGTTCGCTCCAAGGAACAGGAGTTGATGGCGGTCTGATCATCGCATGAGCACTTCGGCCGGGCCCCGCGTTCCGCAACATATCGCCGTCATCATGGATGGCAACGGGCGCTGGGCGCAGCAGCGCCGACGGCCGCGCGCGATCGGGCATCGCGCCGGGACGCGCGCGGTCAACCGGTGCATCGATTTCTGTCTTGAAAAAAACATCGCGGCACTGACGCTGTTTGCATTTTCCAGCGAGAACTGGGGACGACCCGAGGATGAGGTCGGTGCGTTGATGAAGCTGTTCATGAACGCGCTCGACCGCGAAGTCGCCGAGCTCGATCGCCGCGGCGTACGCATCCGCTTCATCGGTGATCGCGATCGTTTCAATCCCCCGATCCGCAGCCGCATGGATGCAGCCGAACTGCTGACGGGCAACAATAAGAAACTGACGCTGACCATCGCTGCCAGTTACGGCGGCCGACAGGACATTGCCGCAGCGGCGCGCAGTCTTGCCCAGGACGTCGCAGACGGCCGGCTGCAGCCCGGACAGATCGACGAGCGCCGGTTCGCCAGCCGGATGGCGCTGGCCGACCTGCCGCCACCGGATCTGTTCATCCGCACCGGCGGCGACTTCAGGATCAGCAATTTCCTGCTCTGGCAGTTGGCCTACACCGAGCTGTGGTTCACTGAAACGTTGTGGCCCGAGCTCGATGCCGCCACACTCCACTGCGCCCTGGAGGACTACGCCAGCCGCGAGCGCCGTTTCGGCCTGACGGGCGCCCAGCACGCAAGCCAGGACGTACCCGGCGCCGCCCTCTCCCCCGACGAGACTTCCGCATGACCAAGACCCGCGTGCTTGCGGCGCTGGTGCTCGCCCCGATCGCGATCGCCGCCATGGTGTGGCTGCCCACCCCGTGGCTGTTGGCGGCGGCGGCGGTGTTGTTCCTCGCAGGGTTGTGGGAGTGGTTCCGACTGTCGGATGTCGAGGACACACTCGCGCGCAGCGTCCTGCTGGTAGCCAACCTGGCCCTGATGGTTGCCATTGTCTGGGCATCGCGCCTGCCGGGCGGTGGACTGTCCTACGTGCTGTTCAAGCTCAGCGCGATGATCGGCATCATCTGGTGGCTGCTCGCCGGCCTGTGGTTGAGCCGCTACCGCTTTGCTTCGGACCACGATACGCACGCCCGCATCTTCAAGCTGGCCGCCGGAACACTTGCGATTGTTCCCGCCTGGTGTGCCGCCGCCTGGATTCACGGCGATTCCAATCACGGCCACCCGTGGCTGTTCATCGCCGTTGCGCTCGTCTGGTCAGCGGACACCGGCGCGTACTTCGTCGGCCGTCATTTCGGCAAGCACAAGCTCAGTCCACGCATCAGTCCCAACAAGACGGTCGAAGGGTTGGTTGGCGGCCTGGTGGCTGGAGTCGCCGTTGCGGTCGCGTTTGCGCCTTTGGCCGGAGCGACGACTGCACAGTTGCCGGCGGTTGCACTCGTGGCACTGGTGGCTGTTGCCTTTTCAGTCGTCGGCGACCTGTTCGAGAGCCTGCTCAAGCGCCACGTCGGTGCCAAGGATTCCGGGGATCTGATCCCGGGCCATGGCGGCGTCCTGGACAGGATCGACGGCGTCATCGCTGCATTGCCGGTGTTTGCGCTTGGCAAGGCGTGGTTTGGATTCTGAACGCAATGGCCGACCGATCGTCGAATGCACGCCGGCGCCACTCACCTGTGTGGCACGTGACGGCGCTGGCGGATCGACGCGGACAACCGGCCAGGTCGACACGACATTGAGCAGCCAGACAGTCGCACGCAACATCGCGGTTCTTGGCGCCACCGGTTCGATCGGTTCGTCCGCGCTCGATGTCATTACGCGCCATGCCGACAGTCTGCATGTGAGCATTCTTTCTGCAGGGCGCAATGTCGATGCCTTGCTGGCACTGTGCCGCCAGCACCGACCAGCCCACGCCGTGATCGCCGATTCTTGTGCTTATGCGACATTACGCGATGGCTTGCGCGACGCCGGCTTGT
>JAQGOI010000275.1 GCA_028293685.1 Lysobacteraceae bacterium
GTGGCGGGCGCTGCCTGGTGTCGATCTGTACGGCGGGTGGAATGGGAGTTGTGGCGATTCTCGAGCGTTGACTTTTTATCTGCTGACGCGGCGCTGACACCGTCCCTTCACTCGTCATTCCGCGTAAGCGGGAATCCGATGATTTTAGCTGGAGCGCCTTTGCCTGCGGCGGCTTTAGACGCTTTCGCCGTAGGCGAGGTACTTTTCTTTGAGAGTTCCCACCAACGCGAAATCCTCGGCGTTGTTCTTGCTGTCGCAATCAACTCAGTCGCTCACGTTTGTCAACTCGAACTGCGCTGTAAGGCGCGCGGCGGCGCGGCGGGGACCGTCATTGCCGATTCCCTTCGCGGCGCGGCTCGGCTGAAAACGGCGCACATCCATGTGCGCCGCCCTAAGGGTTGTCATCCTGCATAGAGCGCCGGTCATCTTTAGAGGCAACAACAAGCAGCAATGCCTCGCCGCCGCTGCCTTGGCCGCTAAAGATGCACAAGAACCGTTCCCTCCGAAGAACCGTAGGGCGGCGCGCATGGATGCGCGCCGTTTTCCGACCGAGCCATGGACGGCGAGTCGGAAAATCACGACTGCTCCCGCTACCTAGAGTTAGCTCTGTAATGGGAAAGCTGCTTTCTTTTGGTTACTTTTCTTTGCAGCTCTCAAAGAAAAGTAACTCGCCTACGGCGAAAGCGTTTCTGGCAAAGCAAGTAATAATGCACGGTGCCCGCTTTCGCCGAGTTGCGAAACAGGCGGGCCATCCGCCGGACGGGCGACAAAGCGGCGGCGCCGGCCGGCGGCGTTATGATCCAACTGCCTACCAGCGGAAAAAGCGCATGACGACTGCCTACTGGTGCATCCTCGCCGCTGCGTTGTTGCCGTATTTCTGGGTTGCGGTGGCGAAAGCATCGGGTCAGCGCTACGACAACCGCGATCCGCGCAGTTGGCTGGCACGCCAGGACAATCCCCGCGTCGCGCGTGCCAACGGCGCGCAGCTCAATGCGTTCGAGGCGTTCGCGCCGTTTGCCGCGTCGGTGCTGATGGCGCAGGCCGCGGATGTCGACCCGCAGCGGGTCTCCACGCTGGCGCTGGCGTTTGTCGGCCTGCGCGTGCTGCATGGGGTGTTCTACGTCGCCGGCATTCCCCTGCTGCGCAGCCTGGTGTGGGCCGGCGGCATGGCGTGCGTGGTAACGCTGATGGTGCAGGCGGCGTCGAAACTCACCTGAGTTTGATCGGTGTAACGCGCTCGACCGGGCGCAGCGACGCAGCAGCGTCGACCTTGCCGCTTACGTCCCGGCGGTGACCAGGCGCACGCGTGCGAACGTACGCTTGCCGACCGCGAGCACGCCGCTAAATCCCGGCGTAAACAGCCTTTGGGCATCCTCGACGACTTCGCCGTCAATGCGCACCGAGCGTTCCTTCAACTTGCGGTTGGCTTCCGAATTGCTGGGCGTCAGACCCGCGGCGGTGAGCAGCGCGGCAATGCGTACGCCGTCGGCCGGCACCACCACGTCGGTCAACGGCAGCGACGCGGTATCGCCCTCGCCGCGCACGGCCGCATTCCAGCCGGCGATCGCCAGTTCCGCGGCCGCGGGCCCGTGGAAGCGCGCGACCAGTTCGCGGGCGAGGCGCAATTTGACGTCGCGCGGATTCAACTGCCCCGCGGCGACGGCGGCCTGCAGGCGTTTCGCGTCCACCGCACCCATGTCGAAACTCAGCAACTCGATCCAGCGCCACAACAGGTCGTCACCGATCTTCAGTGTCTTGGTGACCATGTCGATCGGCGGCTCGTCGATGCCGATGGTGTTGCCCAGCGACTTGGACATCTTCTGCACGCCGTCAAGGCCTTCGAGCAACGGCATCGTCAGCACGATCTGCGGCGGCTGCCCGAAGTGCTCCTGCAATCCGCGTCCCATCAACAGGTTGAAGCGCTGATCGGTCCCGCCCAGTTCGACATCCGCCTTCAGCGCCACGGAGTCGTAGCCCTGCACGAGCGGATAGAGGAATTCATGCAGCGCGATCGACTGCTGCGCGGCATAGCGCTTGGCGAAGTCGTCGCGCTCGAGCATCCGCGCCACCGTGTGCTGTCCGGCCAGGCGCACCATGTCGGCCGCCGACATCGCGTCGAACCACTCGGAGTTGAAACGTACTTCGGTGCGCTCGCGATCGAGCACCTTGTAAACCTGCGCGGCGTAGGTGCTGGCATTGGCGGCGATGTCGTCGCGCGTCAGCGGCTTGCGCGTCACGTTCTTGCCGGTCGGATCGCCGATCATTCCGGTGAAGTCGCCGATCAGGAAGATCACCTGATGCCCGAGTTCCTGGAACTGGCGCATCTTGTTGAGCAGCACGGTGTGGCCCAGATGCAGGTCCGGCGCGGTCGGATCGAAGCCGGCCTTGATCCGCAAGGGGCGCCCGGCGGCCAGGCGTGTCGCCAACTCCTCGCGCTTGAGGATGTCCTCGGCGCCCCGAGCGATGAGTTCCAGTGCGTCGGCGTCGGCCAAGGGCATTTCCTGAAAGGGCGTCGCGCAACGCGCGTGACCCGGGTTGTGAAGCTGGCGTTAAGTGGAAGTTAAATGGGGGAGCGGGAAAAACTTCAACGCCTTCAAGGGTTTGACGCAACCTTTTCGCGCGCCTATGGTAGGCCCTTGACGCGTCCATCACGCTGGCAAGGGGTCCCCCGATGAGCGAATCCGGAGCTTTCCGCACCGAAAGCAGCAGCGGCCGACGGGCACGTCTGGAAACCCTACGCGAAGCGGCGCTGCACCGGAAGGTGCTGGCGACGCATTTTCCAGCCGCCTTCAACGGCCGCTGGACGCGCCGCCATTGGGCGCACGCCAGCCTGTTCGCCACCTTGGGCGCGCTCGTTGCGGCCATTGTTCCCGGCTTCTCCAATGCGATGCAGACGCCGTCGCTGACTCCGCGCACCACCCTGGCGCTGGCCTTGCCGGCGTTGCCCCTGGCGCAGCTGCGCGGCCATGCCGGCGACAGCTGGCAGCTGGTCACGGTGCAATCCGGACAGACGCTGTCCAGTGTGTTCAACCAGCTCGGCGTTCCGAAATCGACGTTGCAGCGGCTGATGGCACATCCCGATGCCAAAAACACGCTCACCCACCTCAAACCCGGCAACGTGCTCAGCTTCGACCTGCCCGTCGACGGCCAGTTGCGCACGCTGCGCTTCGACCGCGATCCCACCCACCGCGTCGAGTTGTCGCTGCAGGGCGACCAGGTCCAGGCGCGCGTCATCGAGCGCCCGACCGAGGTGCGCACCGTCGTGCTCAGCGGGGAAGTCGGAGATTCGCTCTACCGCTCCGCGCGCAAACTCGGCCTGACCCCGAGCAATGTCACCACGCTGACCGACGAGATCTTCAAGTACGACATCGATTTCAACGATGACGTCGGGGCCAGCGACCGCTTCAGTGTCGAGGTCGACCAGATGTGGCGCGACGGCGAGCTGATCGGCACCGGTCCCGTGCAGGCGGCGACGTTCACTGTCGGCGGCAAGCTGTACTCGGGGTTCCGCTTCGAGCGCGACGGCAAGGCCGAATACTTCACCGGCGACGGACGCCCGCTCAAGCGCACCTTCATCCGCATGCCGATCCCCTATGCGCGGCTGACCTCGACCTTCGGCAATCGCTTCCATCCGATCCTCGGACGGATGCGCATGCATGAGGGCGTCGACTTCGCCGCTTCGATCGGTACCCCGATCCAGGCCGCCGGCAATGCACGCGTTGATTTCGTCGGCTGGAAGGGCGGCTACGGCCGCGTGGTGATCCTCGATCACGGCCATGGCTACACCACCCTGTACGGTCACATGTCCAACTTCGGCAAGGAACACGTCGGACAGCACGTCGACCAGGGCGCCGTGATCGGCTACGTCGGCATGTCCGGGCTGGCGACCGGTCCGCACCTGCACTACGAATTCCGCGTCAATGGCGTGCACCGCAATCCGCTGTCGATCACGATGCCGCCGCCCGAGCCGCTGGGCGGCACGGCGCTGGCACAGTTCCGCGACCAGACGGGGACCGCGCTGGCCAAGATCCGCAGCGTCGAAAACGTGATCTACGCTGACGCCGCGCCTGTGCGTTCGGCGCGGCGCAGCAAAAAGGCCTGATCGACCGACGCAGCAGCCGTTATCCTCGCCACGGGCGCGTCGTGCACCCTGTCGCGAGGACGCCATGACCGCTGCTTCCGAGCTTTACCTGGGCCTGATTTCAGGTACCAGCGCCGACGGGATCGATGCCGCGCTCGTGCGATTTTCCGGGACCGGCCCGCATGCCGGCTGCCAGTTCGTGCACGCGCTTACCCGGCGCTGGGACGATGACCTGCGCGCGCAGCTGGTGCACCTCGGACAAGGCGGCGACGCCACGTCGCTCGACGAGCTTGGCAGCCTGGATGTCCAGATCGGCCACGCGTTTGCCGACGCTGCACAGGCGCTGCTCGCCGCCGCCGCCGTGGCGCCGGACGCCGTGCGCGCGATCGGATCGCACGGGCAGACCGTGCGTCACCGGCCGCAGGCGCGCTGGCCGTTCACCTGGCAAATGGGCGACGGCAATGTCATCGCCGAGCGCACCGGCATCACCACCGTGGCGGATTTTCGTCGCCGCGACGTCGCTGCCGGCGGCCACGGCGCGCCGTTGCTGCCGGCGTTGCACGCGGCGCTGCTGCATTCTCCGACCGAGACGCGTGCCGTGCTCAACCTGGGCGGCATCGCCAATCTGACCCTGCTGCCGCCCGACGGTCCGGTGCGCGGTTTCGATACCGGTCCGGCCAACGCGCTGCTCGATGCCTGGTGTGAGCGCCACACCGGCGCGACATACGACGATAGCGGCGCCTTTGCCGCGGGCGGACAGGTCGACGCGCGGTTGTTGGCGATCCTGCTGGATGAATCCTGGTTCGCACTGCCGCCCCCCAAGAGCAGCGGGCGCGAACAGTTCCACCTCGACTGGCTGCAGGCGCGGCTGGGTGCGCTGGATCGGGATGCGCGGGACGTGCAGGCGACCCTGGTCGAACTCACGGCCACAAGTGTCGCCAGCGCGCTGTTGTCGAACCAGCCCGGGACGGCTCGCGTGCTGGTGTGCGGAGGTGGCGTACACAACCCGGTGTTGCTGGCACGCCTGCGTGCGCGACTGCCGGGCGTTGTCGTCGAATCAACCGCGGCCCACGGGGTCGATCCCGACTTTGTCGAGGCGATGGGATTTGCCTGGCTTGCCCGCGAGACGCTCGCCGGACGCCCTGGCAACCTGCCCGTCGTCACCGGCGCGCGCGGTGGACGGGTGCTTGGGGCCATCCACCAGGCCTGAGGCGGATGGCTCGAGGGCGAAGCCGGGGTCAATGGACTGGTCCGGTTCGGCAGGAGGGGGTGTCGCGGGGGTCGCACGCCCGATCATCGCGAATCCGGGGTCGTTCGGTACGTGTTCGAGCGCGGCGATCGCGGCCTCGAGGACACTGATTTCGTTGTCGGCCAGGATCGCGGCCGCGTCGGAATCGAATGCCTCCAATCCGTGCTCGAGGACCTGCAGCAGCGTTTCGGCGATGTCCCAGCCCCGCAGACGCCCGATAGTGGCGATCCGCTCATGGAGCCGGGGATCGATGTCGTGCAGGACGATGTCGGTCATGGCCACTGGTTCGCAGGGCGGGTTGGCGACAATCTACCAGCGGTTGTCACGATGCCGTGCAGTTGCCCCTTGGACCGCTCGGGGATTGCACCTATGCCGCACCGGCATCGGCCTCGCGGAAACGCGGCCACAGGTACAGCAACAGCGCGCTCGCCGGCAGTACGGCCAGTGTTGCGATCACGAAGTAGCTGCCATAGCCGGTGGCTTCCACGATCGAGCCTGCGAACACCCCGAGCACCTTGCCAGGCAGGTTCACCATCGAGCTGAGCAGTGCGTACTGGGTCGCGGTGTGCTGGCGGTTGACCAGCGACGACAGGAACGCCACCGCAGCGGTACCGAGGAATCCCAGCGTGATGTTCTCGGCCGAGATCACCAAGGTCAACGCGGCCAGATCGCCGGGATGGCGGATCAACCACACGTACAGCAGGTTGCAGCTCGCGCACAGCACGATGGACGCCAGTAGCGGCCGGCGCACGCCCCAGCGCGCGATCGCGACGCCACCGAGGAACACGCCGACGATCCCCATCCAGATGCCGTAGATCTTGGTGATCGCGCCAATCTGGGTCTTGGTGAAACCCATGTCGATGTAGAACGGACTCATGATCCCGCCGACCAGCGCCTGTTCGGGGATCTTGAACAGCAGGATGAACAGCAGCGTCAGCAACGCCGTCTGCCACCCGTAGCGTCGGAAGAAATCGGTGAACGGGTCGGCCACGCTTTCGCGCATCCACTGCGTCCAACTCGCGGGACGGGTGCGCAGTACCTCGGGTTCGCGCGCGAGCAGCGTGATCGCCACCGGCACCAGCATCAGCAGCGCCATCACCTGGTAAACCCTGCTCCAGGCCATGCGGTCGGCCATGAACAGCGCGAACGCGCCGGTCACGATCAATGCGATGCGGTAACCGAGCGAATAGGTCGCGACCAGCGCGCCCTGCGCCGCTGGCGGCGCGATTTCGATGCGATAGGCGTCCACCGCGATGTCCTGGGTCGCGCCGGCGAACGCCACCAGCAGGGTGCAGGCGATGAACACGCCCAGTTGCGTCGGGGTCGCGAGCGACATCGCCAGCAATCCGGCAATCACGCCCAGTTGCGCGAACAGCAGCCAGCCGCGGCGCTGGCCCAGCCGCGACAACAACGGCAGCCGGGTGTGGTCGAGCAGCGGCGCCCACAGGAACTTCAAGGCATACGTCATCCCGGCGCTGGCAATGATCGTGATCTCCTTCAGCTCGATGCCGTTGTCCTTGAGCCAGTACGCCAGGGTGCCGGCGACCAGCAGGAACGGCAGGCCCGACGAGAAGCCGAAAAAGAACATCGTCCACGCGGCCGGCTGGGTGAATGCTTTCCAGACCGAGGGCTTGGCGGGCCTGGCGACCGCGACGGAGGCGTCGCTCATTCGGCGTAATCCACGGCGAAGGGTGCGTGGTCGGAAAACCGCGGCGACGGCGTGATCGCGCACGCGCGCAACCGTTTACGAAGCGATGGCGTCGTCAGCTGGTAGTCGATGCGCCAGCCGACGTTCTTGGCACGCGCGGCACCGCGGTTGCTCCACCAGGTGTAATCCTGTCCTTCCGGATGCAGCGCGCGATACGCGTCGACCCAGCCGGCATCCGATGCGCAAAGCCCATTGAGCCACTCGCGCTCGGGCGGCAGGCAACCGGAATTTTTCTGGTTGGATTTCCAGTTGCGGATGTCGCGTTCGCTGCGCACGATGTTCCAGTCGCCGCACAACACGTAGTCGCGACCGCTTGCCAGCCATTGGTCCAGGATCGGTCGAAGCCATGCCATGACCTCGAACTTGAAGCCCTGGCGCAATTCGCCCGATGAGCCCGACGGGACGTACATCGACACGACACACAGGTTGCCGAAGCGCGCTTCCAGATAGCGTCCTTCCTCGTCGAACGGTTCCCAGCCGATCGCGGTGCGGACTGAATCGGGTTCGCGGCGGCTGTAGATCGCCACGCCGCTGTAGCCTTTCCTGGTCGAGGCATCGCGGAACCACGCCTTGTAGCCGTCGGGCACGCAGCCGTTGCGCACACCGGCTTCGCCGCTGAGCTGGTGTTCCTGCGCCTTGGTTTCCTGCACGCACAGGATGTCGGCATCCTGCGTGGCGAACCAGTCGAAAAACCCTTTGTTTGCCGCCGACCGCAGGCCGTTGGCATTGAAGCTGATGATGCGCATGCGCAGCCCGCAAACGAGTTGGCCGGATCATAGCAACGCGCCACGACCGTGCGCCGATGCACCTGCTGGATGGGTCGCCATGCATCACCGCTAGACTGCGCGGATGATCGCGCCCGCAGTGCACGTGCATGTAGCGCCGGTGACGGCGGCCATGAGCATGGCCGTGGAGGCGTTGCAGGTCCGGCCCGATCAGGTCGCCTATGTCGGCGTTCCCGCCTTCAACCTGGCCAGCGCGCAAAGCGACCCGCTCAGCGAAGCCATGGCCGTCCTGGCTGACCATCAGGTCATCGGGTTCTACCGGCTGGACTTCGCTCCCAACGCCATCATCGGGCGCGACCTCGGTGTGCCGACCGTGGGTTTGCGCGCCTTCCTGATCGATGCGCGACATCAGGGGCGTGGGCTCGGCGCCCGTGCCACCGC
>JAQGOI010000278.1 GCA_028293685.1 Lysobacteraceae bacterium
GCCCAGGGCTACCTGATCGCCAGGGCGTTGCCGCTCGATGCATTCGACCGCTTCATGGCCGCCGCCGAATGGCCCGTGACGACCTGATCGTCCACGTCGTTACCACTCGTGCCGCACGCATGCGTGCGTGGCCGCTGTTGCTGCTTGGAATACTAGCCGGACATGCGTACGGGCAATCCGTCGATGTGCATGGATACATCGACTTTCGCGCTGTTGCCGGCAACGACAAGGAGCAGAGCTGGATCGACGGCGGCATGGGCAAGGAACGCTTCGGAGGCGACGCCAGCGCACACCACGCAAGTGGCGCATTGAAGGTCTCCTTCCAGCTGGCGCCGGAGTGGCTCGCATCGACGCAGTGGCAATACCAGCCGGACGCACGTCATCGTTTCGGTCTTCTCGACGCCTCGCTTCGCTTCCGTCCGGTCTCGACGACGCCCTGGCGCTGGTCGGCCCGCGTTGGCGTGTTTTTCCCGCCGATTTCACTGGAAAACGACAATGTCGGATGGACGAGCCCGTGGACGCTGAGTCCGTCGGCAATCAACACATGGGTCGGCGAGGAGCTGCGCACCGTCGGCGCCGAAATGCGTGTGGAACATCGAGGCCAGGCACAGACGCTGGAACTGTTCGGAGCGGTCTTCGGCAAGAACGACCCTGCCGGTGAATTGCTGGCGGCACGCGGCTGGGCGCTTGGCGATGCGACATCGGGATTCAACGCCACGTTGCGCGAGCCCGACGTTTATGCGTCGATCATCGGCACGACCGCGCCAGTGCTGTATCGCCCGTTCGTCGAAATCGACAACCGCATTGGCTGGTACGCGGGAGCGAGCTGGAATGCGCCTGCCTTCGGCAAGGTATCGCTGTTGCGCTACGACAACCGGGCGGACCCTTCGCTCTACAAGGAGTACGCAGGGCGCGATGTCTTTGCCTGGCACACGCGTTTCTGGAGTCTGGGCATGCAATCCGATGCAGGCGAATTCGCCCTGCGCGGCCAGGCAATGCACGGATACACCGCGATCCAGCCCGAGCAGGGACTGTTGCTGGACACGGAGTTCAACGCCGCCTACGTGCTGGTCGCCTGGACGCATGGGCACTGGCAACCGGCCCTTCGGTTTGACGTGTTTCAGTCGCGGCAATCGCCGGAGCCCGCGGCAGCGCTGCACAGCGAACACGGCAACGCCGCAACCCTGGCGGTGAACTGGCGGCCGCAGGACAACCTTCGCATCACCGGCGAATGGATGCGTGTCGACAGCAGTCGCAATCAACGCCTGCTTGCCGGCTTGTTGCCGCATCAAATCGACAACACCCTGCAGCTGAGCGTGCGGCTGCAGTTCTGAGAGGTATGCAGTCGAGCATTCAGGCCATGTCCCTGCGTGCAAGGCTCACGCTGCGTGGACCCTGCCTCGATCAGGCTCGCTCATTTTCGAGGGCACGATCTTGGAGCAATGCAGCGAATCCGCGTCGACCGTGTTCCGGGCGCGCATCACAGAGGCATCGTTTCCCTGCGTAGGCGCCAAGTCGGCACTCGCGCAGGACGGTGTGTCATTCGATGCGTGCGGCGACTTGCTGGAAGCGCACGACGACATCGCACTCGTCGCGTCGCTTCAGGCGTTTGCACTGGATGCGGCGGACGACGACGTCTTCCTGAGCAAGGTCGTATTGTTCCCTGCGACACCGCAACTCGATGAGCTGGCTTTCGAACAGGCATTGTGGACACGCCTGCAGGCCCTGCATCGGCTGGATGCGGTGCGGTTCGCCTGGGATCCGTCGGTCAGCAGCGATCCCGACTCGCCACGGTTCAGCCTGAGCATCGGCGTCCGCGGCTTCTACGTGGTTGGGCTGCATCCAGGCGCCAGCCGTGCGGCCAGGCGGTTTCCGTTCGCGGCGCTGGTGTTCAACCTGCATAGCCAGTTCGAGGCACTGCGTGCCGACGGCCGGTATGCGAAGTTGCGCGACGTGATCACGCAACGCGATATCGCTTACAGCGGCTCGCGCAACCCGATGCTGGCCATGTACGGCGAACAATCCGAAGCACGCCAATACAGTGGGCGCCGCGTCGGCGCGGATTGGCGGTGTCCTTTCGTCAACGAAGGCAGACAATCCGATGCTGTGTGAAATCGCGCCACGATCCGGAGTGGCCTTCGAGATGGCGCGCGGGCAACGCTTGCGGGTGATCGATCCCGAGGGCGAGCAGGTGGCGGACCTGCTTGCATACAACCGCGACGATATTGGCGAAGCGCTGTCGTCGGGACGCAGCCTCGACTACGCCAGCTGCATCTACCTGACGACCGGGCATTCGCTGTATTCGAACCGCAGCCAGGTCATGCTGCAGATCGTCGAGGACACCGTCGGCCGACATGATTTCCTGCTCACGCCATGTTCGGCTGAGATGTTCCGCATCCTGTACGGCGACGCCGATCCCCATCGCGGCTGCTTCGGCAACCTCGCTGCTGCATTGGCGCCCTACGGTGTATCTCCCGATGCGATCCCGACGGCATTCAATGTGTTCATGAACGTGCCGATCGATGCGACGACCGGCCAACTGCGCGTCGATCCGCCGCTCAGCCGCGCCGGCGACCACATCGTGTTCGAGGCGCGCATGGATCTCGTCGTTGGCCTGACCGCATGCTCCGCGGGTCAGTCCAACAATTTCCGTTACAAACCCATCCACTACGAGGTACTGGATGCTGTTTGAGGCCGCCGTGATCGCGGGCGATGCTGCATCTGCGCGGAAGGTCGGTCGCTTCGAGCAGTTGCCGAAGTGGTTGAACGTCATTCCCATGGTGCTGCAGTGGCTGTGGCTTGGAGCGAAGTACGGCAGCCTCGCCTTGCCGTCGAGCGCGAATCCAGGCATCACGGCGGGCGGCCTGGTGGGGGAGGGCAAGCGCGAATATTTCGATGCCATGGGCGCACTGGCGCGAGCCATGACCGCGGATTTCATCGCGGTGGACAACCGCGAAGGACTGCACGCGGCCGAGGTGATGATGCGGATGCGAGATGCGGACCTGGATTTTCCCGTGGTGGCCAAGCCGGACATTGGCTGGTGCGGCTACGGGGTTCGCCTGCTGCAGAAGCACGATGATCTTGCCGACTACGTCGCACGGTTCCCGACGGGCGAAACGTTTTTGTTGCAACGCTATCTCCCCGATCCGGGGGAAGCAGGCCTGTTCTACATGCGCGAGCCCGACGAGGCCGCTGGGCGCCTGATCGGAGTATTGCTTCGCCACTATCCCAGCGTGACCGGAAACGGCGCGGACACCATCGAGGTGCTGATCTCCAGGGATGCGCGTCTGCGACGCGCAACGGCCAATCCGCTGCACGAATGCCGCTACGATCCGCGTCGCATTCCTGCAACTGGTGAAGTAGTGCGCCTGTCGACCGTGGCATCCACCCGCGTCGGCGGAGCCTACGAGGATGGCTCAGCCCATGCCACGCCGGCGTTGGTCGCCCGCGTGAACGCCATTGCCAACGACATGGGTGAGTTCCTTGCCGGCCGGTTCGATGTGCGTTACCGGACGCTGGAGGAGCTGAAGGCCGGAGACTTCACGATCATGGAGGTCAACGGTGCCGGATCCGAGGCGGTGCATGCCTGGGACCCGCGCTACTCGATCCGGCAGGTCTACGGGATCGTGTTCGCCAAACAGCGACTGCTGTTCCGTATCAGCGCCGCCAATCGCCGGCGTGGCCGCAGACCGGTCGGCATCTGGACGCTCGCATCGCTGTATCTGCGCCAGCAGCGGGCCATCCGTCGCTATCCGCCGTCGAACTGATCCTTCCCGCTGCCGTCGCGCGAATGCAATGGCAAGGGCAGCGGAGGCGAGCACGAACGGCATCAGGTTGTAGATCACCCGGTAGCACAGCAGCGACACCAGCAGATCGGCAGTGTGGTTCGGAAACGCCGCCAGGATCGCCGCCTCGAATACGCCGACACCGCCGGGGGAATGACTGACGATCCCCAGCAACGTCGCACCGACGAACACCGGCGCGAACGCCGCCAGCGTGGGTGCGCCGGGGTATGCGGGCAGCAGCACGTACAGCGCCGCCAGCGCGGCCACCGTTTCGATCACGCCAATACAGAGCAGCAAGGAAATACGGGAAGCACCCAAGCGCGGTGTCGCGCGGCGCATGCGTGTGAGCGACGACGAAATCGCCCATGCAACCAGCGCCAGCAATCCCGTTGCGATGACAAGTCCGACAACGCCCGATCGCGACCACCCCGATGCCAGCACCACCGTAGCCACTACGCCAGCGGCCAGGCACGCCCCGACCACAGCCATGACGCGCGCGACGTCGACTTTGCTGACCGCCAGCGGCCGGTACAGGTGGTACCGCAGGACGCTCGCCGTCAGCGCATGGAAGCCCAGCGTGTTGGA
>JAQGOI010000281.1 GCA_028293685.1 Lysobacteraceae bacterium
CAGGGGATGAATGACGCCGTGCTGTCCAACGCGCTGCTGCCGTTCTATTCGACCAAGCGCGGGGGCACCGGCCTTGGACTCGCACTGGCACGCGAAATCGCCGAAGCCCACGGCGGTCGGATCGCGCTGCTCAACCGCGACGGCGGCGGCTTGTGCGTAAGCCTGGTGTTGCCGGATTAACGTGAGTGTCGAAGAACCTGTGGGAGCAAAATAACAGCCGGCTACTTCTTCGTCGGCCGATGCCAGCCGTGCAACGTTTCCTGGCGGCCGCGCGCGATGGTCAGCTCGCCGTCGGGTGCATCCTTGGTGATCACCGAGCCGGCGCCGATCGTCGCGTCCCGGCCCACGGTGACCGGCGCTACCAGCGCGGTGTTGGAGCCGATGAAAGCGCCATCGGCGATCGTCGTCGTCGATTTGTTGATGCCGTCGTAGTTGCAGGTGATGGTTCCGGCCCCAATGTTGACCTTGCTGCCGATGACGGCATCGCCCAGATAGCTCAGATGATTGGCTTTGCTGCCGACGCCGAAGGTCGCGTTCTTCGTCTCGACGAAGTTGCCGACGTGCACGCCATCGGCCAGCACGGTCCCGGGCCGCAGGCGCGCGAACGGACCGATCTGCACCGCGCCTTCCGTGCGTGCGCCCTCAAGGTCGCAGTGCGCCTTGACGACGGTGCCCGCTGCGAGCGAGACATTCTTCAAACGGCAGAACGGTCCAATGATGACGTCGTCGCCCAGAATGATTTCGCCTTCGAGAACAACGTCGGCATCGATCGACACATCGCGTCCCACGCGTACGGTGCCGCGGATGTCCAGGCGCGCCGGATCGGCAACGCGAACGCCGTCCAGGCACAACGCGCGGACAGCGCGCAGCTGGAACGCGCGCTCCAGCTGCGCCAGCTGCCAGGCATCGTTGGCGCCTTCTGTTTCGAGCGGATCGACGACCAGCACGATCTCGGCGGCGGAAAATTCCGCGGCAGCCTCGGCGAAAATGTCGGTCAGGTAATACTCCCCCTGCGCATTGGTGTTGCGCAGGCCCAGCAACCAGCGTCGGAGCACGACCGCGTCGGCCACGAGCAGGCCGGTATTGATCAGTCGGATATGACGTTGCTCGTCGGTGGCGTCCTTCTGTTCGACGATCGTCGACACACGCCCCTCCGCATCGCGCACGATGCGACCGTAGCCATTGGGATCGTCGGGTTCTGCGCCCAGCACCGACAGGCGTCCCGGCGCCTCCAGCAGGTGCTGCAGCGTCTGCGCCGCGATCAGCGGCACATCGCCGTACAGCACCAGCACGCGCGCTTCGTCGGGGATCGCGGGCATCGCCTGCTGTACGGCGTGGCCGGTGCCGCGTTGTTCGGCCTGTTCGGCCCAGACCAGGTCCGGCTGGCTGGCGAACGCCTCGCGGACGGCGTCGCCGCCGTGGCCATGCACGATATGGATGGCCGCTGGCCGCAGCGCGCGGGCCGCGGCAATCACATGCGCCAGCATCGGCCGGCCGGCAATCGGCTGCAGCACCTTGGGCAAAGCGGACTTCATCCGCCTGCCTTCGCCTGCGGCGAGGATCACGACATGCACCGGTGCTGACATGGGCGATTCCGACGTTGGGTGCTTCGATTCTAACGGTGCCCGCTGCTACGATGCGCAGCCGCACGTCCGCCGCATCATGATGAACCACGCCCGCCCGATCCACCTGGAGTCGTCATCGTCATGACCTTGACCCGCCATGCAAGGCATTACACGCTCATTGGCGGCGTGCAGTGGCTGGTCGACTGGGGCGTGCTGGTCGGACTGACGCATCTGGGGATGGGGGTTGCGCCCGCCAATGTCGCGGGGCGCATCGCCGGTGCGCTGCTGGGCTACTGGCTCAATGGCAAGGTGACGTTCGCCGGCGACGAGCACGAAATCGGCCCGAGCCAATTGCGACGCTACATCATGATGTGGTTGGCCACGACCGCGGTCAGCACCTGGTCGCTGGGCGCGATCGACCACTGGGCCGGCCTGCAATGGGCCTGGCTGGCCAAGCCGGGTGTCGAGGCGATTCTTGGTGTCGTCGGGTTCGTGCTGTCCCGGCACTGGGTCTATCGCAAGTAGCGCCGCGACAGCGTTCGTCCGGGACTCGACCCAACGCGGCGGCGCGCGCAGCCGAGATTACGAGCGCTTTCCTAATGCTTCAGGTTCTTGCGCAGCGCTCGAGGCATCCGATTGATAGTGGTTTAGTGCTTCAGGTTTTTCCGCAGCCGCTCGAGCGCCTGCAACTGCGCGGTCACTTCCGCAAGGCGCTGCTGCGCCTGGGCGACATCCATCGCTTCGCCACGATTGGCCAGCACGCGTTCGGCTTCGGCCTTGGCGGCCAGGACTGCGGCTTCATCGATGTCCTGCGCGCGGATCGCGGTGTCGGCGAGCACCGTCACCACCTGCGGTTGCACTTCCAGGATGCCGCCGGAGATCGCGAAATCGAGCTTTTCACCGCCCGGCAGCGTCACCACGACCTTGCCGGGCTTGAGCCGCGTGATCAGCGGCGCGTGCCGCGGCGCGATGCCGAGCTCGCCGAGTTCGCCGGTAGCCACGATCATCTCGGCCTCGCCGTGGAAGATCTCGGCCTCGGCACTGACGATGTCGCAGCGGATGGTGGTTGCCATGTGTTCCTCGCTTTGCTCGGTGGGAATCGGGAATCGGGAATGGAGCATCGGCAGAGCAACAACGCTGTGCGATCGCGACTTTCCGGCTTCTGCGATTCCCTATTGTCGACTTCAATTCCCGAAAAATATCAGGCGCTCAGCCCGCGATTTTTTTCGCTTTCTCGATTGCTTCGTCGATACCGCCGACCATGTAGAACGCCTGTTCGGGCATGTCGTCGCACTCGCCCTCGACGATCATCTTGAAGCCGCGGATCGTCTCCTTCAGCGACACGTACTTGCCCGGTGAGCCGGTGAACACTTCGGCGACATGGAACGGCTGCGAGAAGAAACGCTCGCACTTGCGCGCGCGATACACGGCCTGCTTGTCCTCTTCGCTCAACTCGTCCATGCCGAGGATCGCGATGATGTCCTTGAGTTCCTTGTACTTCTGCAGCGTCGACTGCACCTTGCGCGCGGTGTCGTAGTGCTCGTTGCCGATGACGTTGGGATCAAGCTGGCGCGAGGTCGAATCCAGCGGATCCACGGCCGGATAGATGCCCAGCGACGCAATGTTTCGCGACAGCACGACAGTCGCGTCGAGATGGGCGAACGTGGTTGCCGGCGACGGATCCGTCAGGTCGTCGGCAGGCACGTACACAGCCTGGATCGAGGTGATCGAGCCGGTCTTGGTCGAGGTGATGCGCTCCTGAAGCACGCCCATTTCCTCGGCCAGCGTGGGCTGGTAGCCCACGGCCGACGGCATGCGGCCGAGCAGCGCCGACACTTCGGTACCAGCCAGCGTGTAGCGGTAGATGTTGTCGACGAAGAACAACACGT
>JAQGOI010000287.1 GCA_028293685.1 Lysobacteraceae bacterium
TCCGCAACGGGCCGAGTACCACCCGGAGGTCGATACCGGCGTCCATGTCGAACTGGTGTGCGACATGGCCGCGCGCCTGGCAAGCGGTGACAGCGTGATCGGGTTCGCGGCGTTGACGCACGATCTGGGAAAAGCACTGACGCCGGTCGACGTGCTGCCAAAACACATCGGCCACGAAAGCGCTGGCGTCGCTCCGCTGCGCGCGCTCTGCGAGCGGCTGAAGATACCGGTCGCGCACCGCCAGATCGCCGAGCTGGCCTGCCGCGAACACCTCAACGTGCATCGGTTGTTCGAGCTGCGCGACAGCACCGTGCATGACCTCATCGCGCGCAGCGACGGCTTCCGGCAGCCGGCCCGCATCGCGCAACTTGCGCTGGTGTGCGAGGCCGACAAGCGCGGTCGCGCCGGATTGTCCGAATGCGCCTATCCGCAGCGTCCGGAACTGCTGCGCCTGCACGCGGCGGCACTGGCTGTGCGCGCCGGCGATGTCGCGGCTGCAGGCGTTGAGGGCCCGGCCCTGGGTGCCGCGCTGCGCGGCGCCCGCATCGACGCAATCGCCGCCGCGCGCGCTGCGCCGGATTGATTCACTCGGCGGTGGTCGGATCGATGCGGCTGGTCACGCGGTTGACGGCGTTGGCCGGGAAGCCGCCCTGGCGGGCATGCTCGCGCACGGTTTCCTCGTCGGGTGCGTTGTACACGCAGTAGATCTTGTCCGCGGTGACATAACTTTCCTGCCATTGGATCTGCGGTCCCATTTCACGCAACACGCTGCACGATTTCTGCGAGATGGCGTGCAGGTCCTCCTGGGACAGCTTGCCGGCGCCGGGGATCTCGCGTTCGATGATGAATTTCGGCATTGCGTTTCTCCGCCGGTCGACAGGACCGGTAGCCGACACTAACGCTGAGGCCGCGAAATTGCGGTCAGTGCCGCTGGTCGAACGTGAGCAGTACGCCGGCACAGGGCGTCAGTACGGTAAGCAACCCGGCCACCACGCCCAAGGTGTTGGCGAGCGCGTCCTGGATGTCCATCTGCCGGGTCGTGGTCAACAGCCCCTGCGCGATCTCCAACGCGACACCGAGCGCGATCAACGCCAGCCCCGACAGCACGACCGATTTTCGCGAGAGGAACAGCTGCACCGCCGCCGCCGCGAGCAGGCAGTACGCCGTGAAGTGCTCGACCTTGTCGCCGCCGCCGGGCACCTGCGGCAACAGGAATGCCGGCACCAGCGAGGCCACGACGACCAGTGCGATGGCCGTCCACCACAAACCCAGCCACAGCCGGGGACGCCGCAGCGGCTTCAATGCACCCGCGCCGATCATGCGGCTGATGTCACAGGCGCCAGCTCAGGTCGCCGGCAAGAAATGCGGCGCCGAATTCGACGTCGCGCGCAAAGCCCATCACCTGGAAACGTTCGCCCATCTCGCCCGGAAGCGTCAGCCGCTTGGTTTCCTGGCGCAGCCGGTAGCGGCCGGCTTCATCGGGCGCACGGGCTTCGGCTTCGGCCAGCCGCTGTTCGATACCGTTGGCGATGAGGAAACTGGCCTGCGAGCAATATCCGCTGAAGTCGAAACCGGCACCGCTGCAGGCTTCGGCGAGCGCGGTGAAATCGACGGATGCCGTCAGGTCCTGCAGGCCAGGCAGGCCATACAGGTCGTTGGTCACGTGATGTCGATAGAACGCACGCAGCGTCCCGTCATCGCGGCCGGGCTGGTAGTACGTCCGGCGGTCATGCCCGTAGTCGACGAACAGCAACGCACCGCTGCGCAATCCGCCAACCACGGCTTGGATCCAGTACGGCAGCTGCGGCAGCAACTCGGAGCGATAGCCGTCTGCCAGCGCTGCATCGAGCTGGCTTTCGACGTGGCGAACCGCTGCTGTCAGCAACGCATCCGCCGGTCTGTCGTTGCGGATGAAGTTCCCTTCGCCATCCAGCGCGACATGTTCTTCGTAGATGTCGCCATCGCGCATGCAGAAACGGGGCGTCGGCAGCGCGTCGACCACCTCGTTGGCGAACACGACGCCATCCCACGTCGCGCCGATGGGCCCGTCGACCCATTCGACCAGGTCCAGCAACAGGGGATCGAGTTGCTGCTGCAGGCGTTGGCGCTGTCGCTGGCGCAGATCGGCGCTGGGTTCGAGGATCGCGTAGCGCGCCGGCAACGCATCCAGCGCAAGCAGCCGCTTCAGCGCGACTTCGGCAAAGGCGCCGCTGCCACCGCCGATTTCCAGGAAGTGCGAGTCGGCCCCCAGCTGCTGGAGCACGGGAGCCACGCTGTCGGCAACGCATGCTGCAAACAAGGGACCCAGCTCCGGCGCCGTGACGAAATCGCCGGCATTGCCGAACTTGATCGCTCCGGCGCTGTAATAACCCAGCCCGGGCGCGTATAGGCAAAGCTCCATGAAGCGTGAAAACGGAATCGCGCCACCGCTTGCGAAGATCTGTTCCTGGATGACGGCGCGAAGGCGCTCGCTATGGGCGAGCGCGGTGGGATCCGGGGTCGGCAGACGGGGCATGACAGACATGATGCAGGGACAACGTGCAGGATAGCGGCAACGCTGCCGCACCGATGGAGCCATGCCAATGACCCCGCCCAACCCGGTCGCCCTGGTCACCGGGGGCGCACGCCGCATCGGCGCGACGATCGCGCGGCGCCTGCACGCCAGCGGCTACGACGTCGCGCTGCACTACCGTGATTCGCATGCGGAAGCGCAAGCGCTGGCGGCGGAGCTGGAGCAGCGCCGCGCTGGCAGCGTGCTGACGCTGCAGGCGGACCTGGTCATGCTCGAGCGCCTGCCCGACCTGGTCGCCGCGGTCGTGGCCCGATTCGGCCGGATGGATGCACTGGTCAACAACGCGTCGGCATTTTTCCCGACGCCGCTGGCAACGGCGACGGTCGCGCAATGGGACACGCTGATGGCCGCCAACGTGGCTGCGCCGTTTTTTCTCGCCCAGTCAGCCGCTCCGCACCTGCGCGCCGCGGGTGGCGCGATCGTCAACCTCGCCGATATCCACGGCGAACGGCCGCTGCGCAACCATGCGATCTACGGCGTGGGCAAGGCGGCGTTGATCCATATGACCCAGGCATTGGCGCTGGAGCTGGCGCCATCGGTCCGCGTCAATGCCGTGGCTCCCGGAGCGATCCTGTGGCCCGAGGAGGGCACGGAAGCGGCGGCGCAAAAGCGCCTGCTCGCGGCGACGCCGCTGGCACGGATGGGCACGCCGGAGGAAATCGCCGAAGCGGTGCGCTGGCTGCTGCGCGATGCGACCTACTGCACCGGCCAGGTCATACGCGTGGATGGCGGCCGACTGCTGGCGTAGCAGCGTCCGCATGACGCTCGCGAGACTCAGACCTTGCGCTGGAACGCGTTGCCCAAGAGCACGCCATCGAACCCCGCCGGCGCGTTGCCCTCGACCGCGTAGCGGTACAGCGCGGCAGAATAAATGCCGCTGAGCGCGGACTGGATGAGGGCGATGCCGAGTACCGTGATTCCGGCGAGCACACCGGCCGCGACAGCCAACAGCATCAGACCTTGGCTCGCCAGGCCCATGGCCAGGACGATACCCAGCGCGATCACGCCGAAGTTCAGCAGCCCAAGCACCAGGCCCAGGCCGCCGTTGCCGATCAGGTTTTCGCCCCACGTTTTCTTCAGCAACGCCGCGCTTTCCTTGACGGCCTCGATCGGCCCAAGGTCACGCGCCACCAACACCGGTACCGTCAGGAACGTCGCCAGCGTCCAGGCGATGCCGACGAAGCCGATGACGATGCGCCCGATGAATCCCGCGCGTTGCTCGATGGCGCGCAGCAGCATGCCCACCGTCGCCGCGATCGCGGCATAACCCAGGATCTGCAACCATTTGCCGCGTGCGATGCGCAGGCCGTCGGCGACGGTTGGGTCACCGCCGTCCAGCCGCATCATCGCCGCACCGACCAGCGCGCTGTTGAAGAAGAACGTCACGAAGTATGTCGTGAGGTAGAACGCGAACATCCAGCCGTAGAACACCGGCGGCATGCCGTTGCCGCGATCCAGATGATCGAACAGGCCCAGCCCGAACATCGGCAACACGAAACTTGCCGCGACCAAAATGACGGCGACGGCTGACACCAGCGGAAACACCAGCAGCTCCTTGTCCGAGCGCAATACCGCCATGCTCGCCTTGGTCAATGCCCAGCTACGCGCGAACTTGCCCATGTCGTGCTCCCTCCGAAGATCCGCGGATTATGCGCCGGCCGCTGCGCGCGGCAAGCAGTGCATTCAAGGCGTGAAGTCGATCGCGACCTGCGCGGGCGGAGTCGCCGAGCGTGGATGCGCCTTCCACAATTTAGCGAGTGTCATCTTGCGCAACGGGTCGACAAAATCCGGCGCCACATCGGACAGCGGCTTGAGCACGTAGGCGTGATGCAGCTCCGGTCGCGGCAACTGGAACTCACCGGGACCTTCGAGCACCAGGTTGCCGAAATAGATGATGTCGATGTCCAGCGGGCGGTTGCTGTAGTACTCGTCGCGGCGATCGCGCCCCTGCACGATCTCCAGCGCGTGCAGCCAGTCGTTGAGTGCGAATGGATGGATGTCGCTGTCGATGATGGCAATCGCGTTGAGGAAATCGGGTCCGCTGAAGCCTTCGGCCGCCGTGCGATACACCGGCGACACCACGACTTCGCCGAAGCGCGCGCGCAACGCCGCCACGGCCCTGCGCAGGTTGTTTTCAGGATCCAGGTTGCTGCCCAGGCTCAGGTAGGCCTTGCAGGTCGCGGTCTGGAATTTCGCGGCGGGCTTCTTCTTCGCCGCGGGCCTGGCTGGTCGCGTCGCAGGCGCACGCGTGGCCGCCTCGGCGGTTGCAATGTCCACCGCGGGTGCGGGCGCGGGCGTATCGCGGCTGCGCTGGATGCTCACGCCGACCGCGCGAGCGCCGCGCACGGCGCCGGGCTTGCTGAGCTTCAGCCGCACCTGCGACACCGGAAACTCGAGCAGGATCAGCGATGCGCAATGTTCGGCGAGGGTTTCCACCAGTGCGAACGTCGACTGCCCGACGAAGGCGATCAGGCGCTTGCTGACGGCCTTGTAATCGAGTGTGTCGGCGATGGCGTCGGTGGTCGCAGCCTTGCGGTTGTCGAAGGCCATTTCGACGTCGAACTGCAGCGGCTGGCGGACGCGACGTTCCCAGTCGTAGATGCCGATGACCGCCTCGATCTCGAGGCCTTCAATGAAGACAGTGTCCATGCAGGGCCGGGATTTGGGAATCGGAATTCGGATACAGGAGCTTAGCGCGCTGGCTCCCGGACGTTTACGAATGCCGAATGTCGAATCCCGCATCCCGACTTGTCGTCAACGGCGGCAAGCAAGCCATAT
>JAQGOI010000296.1 GCA_028293685.1 Lysobacteraceae bacterium
CGGATCGAGCCCTGAATCGCGGATCACCGCCAACGCCTGTGCCGCGAAGGCCTCGTTGAGCTCGATCCAATCCATCTGTCCAACGCTCAAACCGGCTTGCTTCAGTGCCTTGGGTATGGCCGCGATGGGGCCAATGCCCATGACTTCGGGCGGGACGCCAGCCACCGCAAAACTGACAAAGCGGGCAAGCGGCGTCAGCCCATAATCCTTGACCGCCTGTGCGGATGCCAGCAACACCGCGGCGGCGCCGTCGCTCATCTGCGAACTGTTGCCAGCCGTGACCGTCCCGCCGAACTGCCCGTTGCGAAAAACCGGTTTCAGTTTTGCCAGGCCTTCCACGGAAGAATCAGCGCGCGGGCCTTCGTCGGTATCGACGACCAGCTTGCGCAACTGGATGACGTTGCCATAGACATCAGGCAGGTGCGACACGATTTCATAGGGGCTGATTTCCCGCGAAAACTCGCCGGCAGCGATGGCTGCGATCGCCTTGTTGTGCGACGCCATCGCGAAGGCATCCTGCTGCTCACGCGAGATCTGCCACTGTTCGGCGACTTTCTCGGCAGTGATGCCCATTCCGTATGCGATCCCGACGTTGTCGCTGCTGAAAACCGACGGCGCCAACGCGACCTTGTTGCCCATCATGGGCACCATCGACATCGATTCGGTGCCACCGGCGAGCATCAGGTCGGCGTTGCCCAGGCGGATCTGATCTGCGGCCAGGGCGACAGCCTGCAACCCTGAGGAGCAGAAGCGATTGATGGTCTGCGCCGCCAGCGTGTGCGGCAATCCGGCCAGCAGCACGCCGATGCGGGCGACGTTCATGCCTTGCTCGCCCTCGGGCATCGCGCAGCCGATGATCGCATCGTCGATCCGGTTGACGTCGATGCCCGGTGCCTGGGCGACAACGGCGCGCAAAACGTGCGCGAGCATGTCATCGGGCCGGGTGTTGCGGAACATGCCGCGCGGCGCCTTCCCGACGGGCGTTCGTGTAGCGGCAACGATGTAGGCGTCCTGGATTTGTCTGGTCATGGATTTTCTCTTGATTTTTCCGCGGAAGAGGGACGACGCAGTCGAGCGTCAGTTCCTCAGCGGTTTTCCGGTTTGCAGCATGTGACCGATCCGTTCCTGCGTCTTCGGCATCTGCGCCAGTTCAACAAAGTGTTTCCGTTCCAGCGACAGCAGCCAGTCCTCATCGACCAGCGAGCCGCGGTCGACCTCGCCGCCGCACAGCACGGTGGCGACGCGCATGGCGATGTCGAAGTCGTGCTCGGAGATGAAACGGCCTTCGAGCATGTTGACCAGCAGCATCCGGAACGTCGCGATGCCGACGTCGCCCGCCACGGCGATGCGACGGGCCGGCAAGGGTGGTCGATAGCCGCCATCGGCCAGCGCCAGCGCCTGCTGGCGGGCGACATGCAGCAGTTCATGGGCATGGGAGACCACGAGATCGTTGGCGCGCAGCAGCCCAAGTTCCTTTGCTTCCAGTGCGGACGTGGACGCCTTTGCCATCACAACCGCTTCGAAAGGCGACTTCAGATGCGCGAAAACGTCACCGCCCGGACCCGCAGCCTGAGACGCCCGTACCGCGAATTCCTTCAGGCCGCCGCCAGCCGGCAGCAATCCGACTCCGGCTTCGACGAGGCCGACGTAACTTTCCAGGTGTGCCACCGTCCGTGCGGAATGCATCTGGAATTCGCAGCCTCCGCCCAGCGCCAGCCCGCGAACTGCAGCGACTACGGGCACCAGTGCATATTTGATGCGCTGGCTGGTGGCCTGGAAGTTGGCAACCATCGACTCGAACCCGGCCACATTGCCGGCCTGCAGCAGGCCGAGCGCGCCGGCCAGGTCGGCGCCGGCTGAAAACGGCTCCTTCGGCTGCCAGATGACCATGCCGCTGAAGTCGCGTTCCGCAATGGTGATGGCCTGTTGCAGTCCATCGAGCACCTGGTCGTTGACGGTATGCAGTTTCGTCTTGAACGAAGCGACAGCAATGCCATCGTCGTCATGCCACAGCCTGACGCCGTCGTTCTCGAAGACGGTTTCGCCCGGATCAAAACGCTCGCCCAGCAGGGGATCAGGAAAACGCTGGCGCCGGTAGACGGGAAGGGTGGAACGCGAAAGCTTTGCGTTCTTCGCCGGGCTGAAACTGCCCTCCGCACCATGCACGCCATCGCGTCCGTCGAAGACCCAGTCGGGCAGCGGCGCAGTGCTCATGGCTTCACCAGCGACGATGTCCGCGGCGATCCACTCGGCCACTTGTTTCCAGCCCGCGGCCTGCCACGTTTCGAACGGACCTTGCGTCCAGCCGTAACCCCAGCGGATGGCGAGGTCGACGTCGCGTGCGGTCTGCGCGATGTCGCTCAGGTGATAGGCGCTGTAATGGAACAGGTCGCGGAACACGGCCCAGAGCAGCCGCGCCTGCGGATGGTTGCTGGCGTGCAGCGCTTCGAAGCGCTTTGCCGGGTCGCGCTCCTTCAGGATGGCGGCAACCTCCGGCGCCATGTCGGCAGTGGTGGCGCGATAGTCGGAAGTGCCCGGATCAAGCACCAGGATGTCCTTGCCGCGCTTTGTGTAGATGCCGGCGCCGGATTTCTGGCCCAGTGAGCCCTTGGCCACCAGAGCTTCCAGCCAGCCCGGCGCCTTGAAGCCGGCATGCCATGGATCGTCGGGCAAGGTGTCGGCCATCGTCCGGATCACGTGCGCCATCGTGTCCAGCCCCACGACATCCGCGGTGCGATAGGTCG
>JAQGOI010000301.1 GCA_028293685.1 Lysobacteraceae bacterium
GATTCGACCCGCTTCGGGATGTCGATGACCAGCAACGTATTGGTGCGTCTGTCAAAGCTGATGCTGCCGCGCGGCGACAGGAAGCCCCGGTTTTGCTGGCCACCCGCAGCACCACCGCCGCCAGCGCCGCCCTGACTGCTCTTGGCCTCGTCGGTCAACAGCTTGGCGATGTCTTCGGCGTTGCCGTAGCTGATCGGAATGTATTCGGTCACCATCTCGGCACGATTTTCGATCGCGATCCTGGCGTCCTGCTGGTCCTGCTCGTACTTGGCGATTTCGGGCTGTGGCGCGATCCATACGACGTTACCGCTACGGCGCTGGTCGAGCCCCTTGGCTCGAAGCACGATGTCCAGCGCCTGGTCCCAAGGGACATTGATCAATCGTAGGGTGACGTTGCCGGTAACCGTATCGGAGGCGACGATATTGAGGTTCGACTCCTCTGCGATCAGCTGCAATACGGTACGGACAGGAACGTCCTGGAAATTGAACGTGACCGGCTTGCCGCTGTATGCCCTCGTGGCGCTGGACGTCGTGGTGGCGCCCCCGCCTCGAACGGCTCCCATAGCCGTCGGCGCCGTGCTGGACGCAGCGGCACGCGGAACGATTTCGACGACATAATCGCGGCCGCTTTGATACGCCCGGGACTCGAACGGGCCGCTGGTGCTGAGCGCGAGTTGCGTTCCAGCACCGCTGCTGTTGACATCGATCCGCTGGACCGGCGTCGCAAAGTCGGTGACATTGATGGGCTTCTGCAACGCGGCCGGTAACCTTGCATTACCGACGTCGACCAGCACGGTCGACCCCTGGTTATGCAGATCGGGCGTGGCGCCGTCGCCGCTGAAATGCACGATCAGGCGTCCGGAACCGCCATCGCCGCGTTTGAAATCGATGCTCGACACGCTGATGGCGCCGGGGCGCTGCCTGGCTGGGTCGACACTGGACACCGGCGCGGCTTGGGTTCCCTGCCCAGTGGCATATCCCGGCGCTTGTGCGGAGGCAACGCCGCCGATGGCTGCAAGCAATCCGGCCGCCACCCCGATCAAGGTGGCGCGCATGGGGGTCGGGAGCAGCGCAGGCCGCAGGCTCTTGGCTTTGAATACGGTCATCGTCCTATTCCCCAATCATTGTTCTGCAATTGCAACGGTTGCCGGGCGTTCCAGCCAGCCACCTGCGCCATCGGGCACCAGTTCGACGAGCTCGATCCGGTCCTCATGAACCGCAGTCACGCGGCCGTCGTTTTGTCCAAGATAATCACCAGGCCGCACCCGATAGGTCACCTTGTCGGGAGCCATCACCAGTGCAACCAGTCCCGATCCCTTACCGATCGTGCCGACCATGTTCAAGCTGTCGAGCGGAAACTGCTCGAGCGTCTGCTTCGGTCGATTGGGGTCGGGACGTGGGCCGCTGCCTCCACTCTGATCGCTGAAGGCATTGCTGAAGGGATCGCGCAAGCCCTGTGCCGCGTATTCGAAGGTCTCGAACTGCTGCATGACCGGCAATGGATCCAGGGCAGGTGCTGGCCGGTTCTTGACTTCGGCTACCCATCTTTCGAGATTCGGGGCATTGCCAGGCGTGCTGGTAACGCCTCTGCTGCAGGCCGGGAGCACTGTCGCCAGCGCCAGCATCAGCAGCATCCGCCTTGGACGCGTTGAGAAAAGTCCGGGAATCCGCGTCATGTCAGACCCCTCCCTTCTTGACCGGGCCGGCTGCCGCCTTTTCCTGCGCCGCGGCTTCTTCCGCATCCAGGTAGCGATACGTCTTTACCGTACCGGCCAACTCCAGCGGCGTGTTGTTGCGGATACCCGCTTTGTCCGGGTTTTTCGGCTTCAGGGAGATATCGTGCATGGTCAGGATCACCACGCGGGGCAAGGACGCCACTCCGCTGACAAAAGCACCAAACTGGTGGTACGTACCAACCATCCGCAAGGAGATCGGCTTCTCGGCGTAGAACTCCTTGGGAGTTTCCGGTCCGGGCTGGAACAACTCGTTGGAGATGCCCGTCGCAAGAGCCGTCTGCGAAACATCCACGATCAGGTCGGGCATTTCTGTCTTGCTCGGGAGCTGCCGCAACATCTGCTGCAGTTGTTGTTCCATTTGCGCCAGCTGCAGTTTCAATGGCTCCAGGTTGGCCGCGCGCCCCTGCTTCGTTTCGAATTCGGCCCGCAGGTCGGTTTCCTGGCGCTCCAGCCCTTCGAGTGTCGAGGACTTGTCGCGTACGAAAAACCACCAGAGCAATCCGAAAATCAGCAGCCCGACGATTACACCGAATCCGAGTTTGAATTCCCGCGGCCAGCTGCCCGTGTTGTTGAGGCTGAGGTCCTTGAGCGCCATCTTCTTTTTCATGGCGCGGCTCCTCCGCTGGCAGGCGCCACTCGCGGCGGGGCGGCGGCAGGGGTTGGTGTCGTCTTCGGAGGCGTCACAGGCGCTGGTGCCGCACCGGCAGGAACTCCGGTCGTGATCGCTGGGGCGTCAGGCACGCCGTCGCCATTCTCATCTTTTGGTGCCGTGGGGTTGACGAGCAATACGTTGAGAGTGAAGACATAGGGCAACGCCGGGTCGCCTGCCTTGGCCTCGATGATCGACAGGTCGGGCTTGGTCATCCACCCGGAACCTTCGAGGTTGCGCATGTAGGTGCTGACCCGCGCGTTGGACTGCGAGCGCCCTTCGAGTGCCAGCTTGTCGCCTTCCTGCTTGATCGACGTCAGGATCACGCCATCGGGAATCGTACGCACCAGCGAATCGAACAGATGCACCATCTGCGAGCGGTTGGCCTGCAGTTGCTCGATCACCTGCTTGCGAGCAAGAAGCTTGGCCTTTTTCTTGTCCAGCTCGTCGATCTCGGTGATCTGCTTGTCGACCTGCGTGATCTGGTCATGCAGATAGGCAAGACGCTCGTTTTCGCCGTTGATCTGATTGTTGTAATAAGTGTTGATCAAAAACCAGAGCGCCACGCCAGCCAAGGCCGAAAGGCCGAGCATGGTGAGGAATTCCTTCTTGCGCTGATTGCGCCGCTCGATGCGCCAAGGCAGCAGATTGATGCGTGCCATCAGTCGAAACTCCTCAGGGCCAGCCCACACGCGATCATCAGCGCGGGTGCGTCCTGGGCCAGCGCGTGCGCCTGGACACGCGGACCCAATGTCATCTGCGCCAGCGGATTGGCCACCACGGTAGGAACACCCAACTGCTCCTCGACCATGGCCGCGACGCCCGGAATCGATGCGCAGCCCCCGGCGAGGACCACCTGGTCGACGCGGTTGAACTCGCTGCCGGCGTAGAAGAACTGCAGCAGACGGCTGATCTGCTGGACCAGCGCCTCCTTGAACGGCTCGAGTACTTCGATGTCGTAACTTTCCGGAAGGCCGCCCTGGCGCTTGGCGAGGCCGGCTTCTTCATAGCTCAGCCCGTAACGGCGCATGACTTCATCGGTCAGTTGCTTGCCGCCAAACACCTGTTCGCGGCTGTAGAGGCTGCGGCCGTTGCGCAGGATGTTGAGCGTGGTCATCGTGGCGCCGACGTCGACCATCGCGACCACACCGTCGCGCGGGACATTGAGCGCATCCGCCAGCAGCGCGAACGCATTTTCGATGGCGAAAGCCTCGACATCCATCACCCGCGCGGTCAGACCGCCAAGGTCCAGCGCCGACGTGCGCGTCTCGACGTTCTCCGAACGCGAAGCCGCCAGCAGCACCTGCACCATCTCGGCGTTACCCGGCATCGCCCCGAGCACCTCGAAATCGAGGTTGACCTCCTCGATCGGGTAAGGAATGTAGTTGACGGCCTCCAGCTCGATCTGGGACTCCATTTCGTCCTCGTCCAGGTCGGCCGGCATCGGGATGAGCTTGGTGATGACCGCAGAGCCCGCGACGGCGGCGGCGGCATGCTTGGCTTTGCTGCCCGAGCGCGCCATGGCGCGGCGAATGGCCTCGCCCACCGCTTCGACCTCGACGATGTTCTTTTCAACCACCGCGTTGGGCGGCAGGGGTTCGACGGCGTAGTGCTCCACCCGGTAGCGGTTGCCGGTACGCGACAACTGGAGGAGCTTTACAGCCGTCGAACTGATGTCGACGCCCACCAAGGGCGGCTGGCTTTTTGTGATCAGTCCCACGTTTTCTCCCCTTATGTCACGGGCGCTTACGCGCACAACGTGCCCCGTTGCATTAAATAACGGACTTTTCACTTCATGGCAATCCCCCCGGGGGGCCAGGATCTGTTCAGCCCTCTCCGAACTGGTAACGGTGTCGCCGTTTTGGATCGCTTGCAGCCAGCGGCCGCACCCCGGTCCTCTATACTCCGCGGCCTGGACACCTGCAATACGCCACCGCAAGCCATTTCTGGGAATTCCACCTGATGCCCCGTTTTCGTCGCCTCCTGCGCTGGGGGCTGCTCGCCTTCGCCGGCATTTCCGTGCTCGGCCTGCTCGCACTTGGCACGCTCTACTTCCTGATCTCCTCCAAGCTCCCCGATGTCCAGTCGCTGCGCCACGTCGAGCTGCAGGAGCCGATGTACGTCTACGCCCGCGACGGCCGCCTGATGGCGCTGTTCGGGGAGACCCGCCGCTACCCGGTCGATATCGCCAAGGTGCCGCTCCGCATGAAGCAGGCCTTCATTGCGATCGAGGACAACCGTTTCTACGAGCACCACGGGGTCGACTACAAGGGCGTGGTCCGGGCCATCTGGCTGCTGGCCACGACCCACGACAAGCGCGTGGCGGGTGGTTCGACGATCACCCAGCAGGTCGCGCGCCAGTTTTTCCTGAGTTCCGAATACAGCTACACCCGCAAGCTGGCCGAGATGTTGCTGGCGATGAAGATGGAGCGCGAGCTCTCGAAAGACGAGATTTTCCAGCTGTACCTCAACAAGAGTTTCTTCGGTAATCGTGCCTATGGCATTGGCGCCGCTGCCGAGTATTACTACGGCAAGTCGCTGCAGCAGCTGACGCTGGACGAGATGGCGACGCTGGCATCGATCCCGAAATTCCCGTCCAGCGGCAATCCGATCACCAATCCGGAGCGTGCGCGCATCCGTCGCGATTACGTGCTGCAGCGCATGCGCGAACTGGGCTTCATCGACAAGAACGAACAGGTCGCCTCGCAATCCGTCGCCATGCATGCGCAGCCGCACGAAAGGCCCATCGAGGTCAGCGCCCCGTACGTATCGGAGATGGTCCGCCAGGAAATGCTTGCGCGTTTCGGCGGTGATGTGCTGACGCTGGGCTATCGCGTCACGACCACGATCGATCCGGTGCTGGAGGCGGCCGCAACCATTGCAGTCCGCGACGGCTTGACGGACTACGATCATCGCCACGGCTGGAACGGCCCGGAACAGCATTTCGACCTTGCCGCCAGCGAAGATGCGGCGACGGCGGGTGCACGATTGCGCAATATCGCCATCCAGGGTGATCGCGTTCCCGCGGTCGTGCTTCGCAGCGGCGACGGCACGGCCGATGTCGCACTTGCCGACGGCAGCACACTGACGCTGGATGCCGACAGCAGCCGATGGACCGGGCGCTCGCCAGCGGCATTGACCAAACGGGGCGACCTTGTCCGCGTGCGCTATCTCAAGGTCGCTGGCAAGTCCGACGCCGGCAAGCCGGATGTCGCTGCGGCTGCGCCGGTTGCGATGCGCTACACGCTCGACCAGCTGCCCCGCGCGCAATCGGCGCTGGTATCGCTGCAGCCGGACAACGGCGCGTTGCGGGCCCTTGTCGGGGGCTTCAGCTATGCCGGCAACAAATTCAACCGCGCCACGCAGGCGCGTCGCCAACCCGGATCCAGCTTCAAGCCATTTTTGTATGCCGCTGCTTTCGAGCGGGGATTCAATCCGGCTTCGATCGTGCTCGACGCTCCGGTCGTGTTCAAGGACAGGCGTGGCCACATCTGGCGGCCACAGAACGATACCGGCGATTTCGCTGGCCCGATGCGCCTGCGCGAAGCGCTGGTGCAATCGCGCAATCTGGTTTCCGTGCGCCTGCTCGATGCCATCGGCGTGGATTACGCACGTCGTTACATCAGCCATTTCGGACTCGATGAAGCGTTGCTCCCGCCCAACCTGTCGATGTCGTTGGGAACCGCATCGCTCCCGCCGATGATGATGGCGCGTGGCTACAGTGCCTTTCCCAACGGCGGCTTCAGGATCACGCCCTGGTTCATCGACGAGGTCCGCGACCGCAACGGCAAGTTGATCTTCAAGGAAAAGCCGCCCACCGCATGCCCGTCGTGCGGGGTACAGGTGGTCAATGGCAGTGTCGTCCCAACCTCCAATGTCGTGGCTGGCTTCGACCTGAGTTCCAGCGCGCCGGCGCCAGCGCCAACTCCGGCGGACGCAAAAAAGACCACCACAAAACAGGTCGCCGCCGCGGCATCGCCGCCGCCCAAAGCCGCGGTAGCGTTGCCACCCGATACGGTGCTTGCGCCTCGCGCCATCGATTCACGCGTGGCCTATCAGCTGGTTTCCATGATGCGCGACGTCGTCCTGCGCGGCACCGGCGTCGCTGCCAAGGTGCTCGGGCGCGAGGACGTCGGCGGAAAGACGGGTTCAACCAATGACCACCGTGACGCCTGGTTCTCCGGGTTCGGCGGTCCGTATGTCACCACGGTCTGGGTCGGACGCGACGATTTCCGCTCGCTGGGATACCGCGAGTACGGCGGCAAGGCGGCGCTGCCGATCTGGATCCAGTACATGCGCGTGGCACTCAAGGACCAGCCGATCGCCAGGAACGACCCACCCGACGGCATGGTGAAAGTCGCGGTGGGCGCCGGCGGGCAGCTGTTGCCGACGACGGCAAGCGGCGGTATCACCGAGTACGTCAAGGCCGAAGACCTGGAGCGCATGCAGAACGCCATCGACTACGGTCCGCAGCAGGACACCCAGGACGAGGCGTCCTTCGACATCTTCTGAGGCAGCCTCGCCGCCGCCGGCCGGTCACGCGGCAGTGGCAATCCCTCGCGGTACAGTCGCGCTGGGTTCGACACCGAGGCTGCCATGCACCGCGCCCGCCAGCATGCCGAGACCAGGATGAAGGAACGCCGCCAA
>JAQGOI010000302.1 GCA_028293685.1 Lysobacteraceae bacterium
GTGGCGGCGTGCATGCCGCGCACGTACGCACGGGTGAACTCGGCAACCACGCCAGGATCGTCCGCAAACGCGCGATCGCCGATGGCACGGTTGCCGCGCCCCAGATCGACCACCGGCGCAAAACTCAGGTCGACACCACTGGCACGGATCTCGCTCGCCATCAACCAGGCATGTTCCTCGGCCAGCTTCAACGCGGCGGCCGGATCGGTCGCATACAACGATCCAAAAACATCCAGCGACGGCAGGTTGCTGTAGCCCTCGCGAAAACGCTGGACCCGACCGCCTTCCTGATCGACGCAGATCAGTTGCGGCCGTGGGGCGGCTTCCCGGATGGACTGCGACAATTCGGCGACCTGCGCGCGCGACGCAAAATTCCGTGTGAACAAAATAACCCCGGCGCAGGCGTCGTCCTGCAGCCAGGCGCGTTCCTGTGTCGTGAGTTGTGTTCCAGCGACGCCGATGACAAGCATTCAGTGTGTCCTCTTTCGTGCGATAAGCGGCAAGGCAAGACCTGGGATATTACCCTCCAGGCGCGCGGCGGCCCGTAGGGATTGGTTACATGTGATTTCAGTCGCTGCGCCGCTCGAACATCGCGATCGACTCGACGTGCGCCGTATGCGGAAACATGTCCATCACACCGGCTGCGCGCAATGCCCAGCCGCGATCGTTGACCAGGTAGCCGGCATCGCGCGCGAGCGAAGCCGGGTGGCAGCTCACGTAGACGATCCGCTTCAACCCCTTCAGCGGCAGCTGCTTGAGGACGACATCGGCACCCGAACGTGGTGGATCCAGCAGCAAGCGGTCGAAGCCGTCACGCATCCATGGTTGTCCGCGAAGATCCTGCGCCAGGTCGGCGGCGTGAAAGTTCGCGTTGGCAAGCCCGTTGCGCATGGCGTTCTCCCGTGCGCGCTGCACGAGCCCGGCATCGCCTTCGACACCGACGACTTCGCGCACGCTGCGCGCAAGCGGCAACGTGAAGTTGCCGAGCCCGCAGAACAGATCCAGCACACGATCGGCAGGCTGCGCATCGAGCAATGACAGCGCACTGGCGATCATCTTCTGGTTCAAGCCGGCGTTGACCTGGATGAAGTCGAGCGGGCGGAACTGCAGTTCCACGTTCCATTGCGAAAGACGAAAGGCGAGCACAGGCGATGGCGGCCAAAGAGCATGCACGGAGTCGATACCACCTGGCTGCAGGAAGATGGCAAACCCATGCTCCTTCCCGAACGCGACCAGCGCGGCACGATCGCTGTCGCCCAGTGGCGAGAGATGACGGAACACCAGCACGACTCCGCTTTCATCGGATGTTGGATCGCCAGCGATGAATTCGACCTGGGGAATATCGCTGCGTGCAGCCATGCCATCGATCATCGACGCCAGCGCGTCGACCTTCAGCCCGATCTGCGGGATCACGGTGTGGCAGGCGTCGATATCGGCGACGAAACGCGGATCCTGTTCGCGAAAGCCGACCAGCGTCTTGCCCTTCTTGTCGACGCGCCGCACCGAAAAGCGACCCTTGCGCCGATAGCCCCAGGCTTGATCCGTGATCGGCGCGAGCAGCGTCGCCGGGGTGACATGGCCGATGCGTTCGAGGTTTTCCATGAGCACGCGCTGCTTGGCCAGGATCTGTTCCCCCTGGTCCATGTGCTGCAATGCGCAGCCGCCGCAGACGCCGAAATGCGAGCAGCGCGGTGATACGCGATCCGGGGATGCCTCCAGCACTTCGACGACCTTGGCCTCGTCGAAGTTGCGCTGGCGAGCGGTCTGCTGCGCCATCACGCGTTCACCAGGCAGCGCTCCGGAAATGAACACCGCCTTCCCGGATTCCCGTCGGGCGACACCGCGCCCATCGTGTGTCAAGCCGGTCACCGCGATGGCAAACGGGGTCTGGTCGATACGACTCAAGGATCAATCCGGAAGCGAGGCTGGTTCACGCGAAAACCCGGTGCACGGCTGGTGCGCATTGTCGCAGATGGCTGTTGCCTGCCCAAAGCGGACGGCCCGCTTTCGCGGGCCGTCCTGTAAAGCGACATCGGCCTATTTCTGTTTCCAGCCGCCCGAGGCGTCCTGGTACCACCAGCCCTTGCGCGCAGCCTCGATCCATTGCTTGGCGAAAATATCGCGGACTTCCGATTCCCATTCAGGATGCCCGTTGGCAACGGCGGCCTCCCGGTACATCGCCTTGCGGTCCCGATTGTCATCGGCCACGGCCTGGTTGATGGCGACGCGGTCTTTCAACTGCAGCTTGCCCGCATCGCGTACCTGCACGAGGCCGTCGCGCGTGAAGCCAAGCGCACCTGATTCGAACCCGGCCCGGAGCTGGCCGTCGAACCGGGCGTCGATGCGCGCCTCGATGGTCTGGATCACGGGCGTGTCGAGCTTGAAGTGGCTGGCGTCCTGCGCATAGGCCGGCGCGATTCCCACCAGCATCAGGGGATCGAAGTGCGGAAAACCCAGCCCGGCCATTCCGCCGCCGCCATCGGCTGGCGGCTTGGCGGGTACAGGCTGTGCGTCGTCACCGATCACTTTTTCAACGAACTGTTTGGCCGCTGCCTTGGCTTCGGCCGCAGGAAAATAGACATTGATCGTGACGCAGGCCGTCAATGCCAGCAGACCGGCAAGCGGCATTCCCATCCAGCGTTTCATCACAGACTCTCCTCGGCTGATACAGCGGACAGCGATCATTGCACGACCGGCTTGACGTCGCCCCTGCTGGCCGCAGACAAGCGTTCCAGCAGCGTGGGCCAGTCGACCATCCGGTTGAATCCAATCACCGTCAGGTGCGGAATGCCCGCACCTTCCACGATAGTAAAGCCCGCGCCCTCTGAACCGCGCTTGTGCGACGGCCAACCGAACCCGCGCTGCCCGACGGCGCGCTGCTTGATAGCTTGCCAGGCGTCGTCGTGCAGGCCATCCATCGCGCAGACTTCGTTGGCCAGCGTGCAGGAGATGCCGATCCGGCTGTAACCGAAATCGTTGAACAAGCCGATCAGGCGACTCTGCAGGGTGCTGGTGAACGACGCATCGCCGACGCTGGAAATGTTCTGCACGGCGCGCTGGCTGATGCGCCGCCGCACGCCACGCACCGACATCGTGTGCAACTCGGCATCGAATGCCGTGGCCGTCCAGTCGACCAGCCGCAGGTGGTCGATGCGGCCGGCGAGCCGCCCTGTGATGCTGCCGAAATCGAATACGCCGGTCAGCGACTGCAGGTCGATGTTGTCCAGCAGCAAGTCGGCGGTGAGCGAAGGCGCGACGCCGAACGGGCGCTCCATCGCCAGCGATGAGGCCTGAACGGTGCCGCCGAACAACTGCATGGTCAGCCCGCCATCGAAGGTGAGGCGCTCGCCCGCGTAATGCGCATTCGGGATACGTCCACTCAGCTGTCCCTGGAAAGCCGGCCAGTGCAGGGACTTGGCCAGCACGCCGATGTCGAGGTTGTCGAGGCGCAACCCGAAACGGATATCGGCTCCGGCATCACCGGCCGGCGGCCGCAGCGTCAGATGGTCGAATCCCAGCGTCCCGCCCAATGCAGGAACGCTGACATCGGTGCGCAGGTGCATTTCACCCTGGCTGCTGTCGATCGGCAGGCTGGTCGCCGCGAAGTCCAGGCCGTACAGCTGGCCCTTGCTCCACTTCAACGCTCCGGAAACTGGGCTGGTGGCCGAGAAGCGCGGGTTGCCTTCGAGTCCCTCGAAACGGAAGCGCCCCTTTGCATCGACAAGATTCACGTCGTGCAGGATCAAGGATGCCCGCTGCAGCGTGGCGCTCTGCACATGGACATCCGCGTCGGCGGCGCCCTGCATCTGCAGGTCGGCAAGTCCCGCGACCGCAAGCCAACCCGACAGGTAACGCTTGCCCAACGGCGCCACATCCGCGCTGTGAATCTGCATGTCCAGCGCCTGCAGGCTGGTGTCCGTTCCGAATGCGGCGCTTCCCACGGCGGTCAACGTACTGCCGTCGTGCCACTGGACGACCGGCAGCCGCCAGCCAGCGCCTTTTTGCTGACTGCCTTCGATACGCAGTGCGACCGGTGTTTCCGGCAACGCCACGTACGCATTGCCGACAAGGAATGCGCCGCCGAGCAATGGGCCATCGAGGACGACCGAGGTCCGCACCGGCGTCTTTCGATAGTCGATGTTGAGACGCGCACCGAGCCGCTCCCCGGCAATCGTGGCGTCGGGCGTATCGAACGCAGCGTCCGACACCTGCAGGGGGCCGGTGATATCGAGTGGTTGTCCGGTCGGTGCGTGCACCAGCAATCGGGCGTCCAGCGTCCCCGACTTCAGCTGCCCGGCCTGCCAAGCCTGCGTGAGCAGTGCCTGGGCCCACAGCAGCGGCACCCGCGTCAGATCGACGCGCGTGTCGTCGGGCCGGGAAGCCATGCGTTCGATCGCAAGCCTGGCCCGACCCTGTCCAAGCGTCGCGCGCGTAGCGGCCGGGTCCAAGTCGAGCGCCAGGGTCATGGGCCGCGCATGGCCTGCACGCATTGGTCCATCACAATGCCAGTGGCCTGGCTTAGAACGCCGCAGCCTGCACTGCCAGTTGAGGTCCCGGAAGTGATAACCCATGTCGGCCGCATCCAGGCTGCGTGCCGTCAGCAACA
>JAQGOI010000304.1 GCA_028293685.1 Lysobacteraceae bacterium
CTCATCGCGATGACCGGCCGCCCGGGCTCGACGCTGGCCCGGCAGGCCGAAGTCCATCTCGACGTGAGCGTCCCAGCCGAAGCCTGTCCCCTGGCACTGGCGCCGACCACCAGCACGACGGCAGCGCTCGCGCTAGGCGACGCGCTAGCGGTCGCACTGCTGGAAGCGCGCGGTTTCACGGCCGACGATTTCGCGCGCTCGCATCCTGCCGGCGCGCTCGGCCGGCGCCTGCTGCTGCACATCACCGATGTCATGCATGCCGGCGACGACGTGCCGCGCGTGCATGCGGACGCGACACTGAGCGAAGCGCTGGTCGAGATGAGCCGCAAGCGTCTGGGCATGACCGCTGTCGTCGATCACGCCGGATGCCTGCTCGGCCTGTTCACCGATGGCGACCTGCGACGCACACTGGACGATGCCCAGATCGACCTTCGAAGCACGCGCATCGATGCCGTCATGACCCGGTCTCCCAAAACCATCGGAACCGATGCTCTGGCGGTGGAAGCCGCACAGTTGATGGAAACCCACCAGATCAACGCGCTGCTGGTACTGGATCCTTCGCGGCACGTGGTCGGCGCGCTGAATATTCATGACCTGTTGCGCGCGCGCGTGGTCTAACGTCCGCGAATCGGGAATTGAGAATCGGGAATCGCAAGGGCGGTTCTTCACCAGTTCCTTTCCACGGACTCCGCCGATTTCGCTTCACCAGCCGTACCGATTCTCCATTCTCGATTCCCTATTCCCGGCTCCGAAACCCATGCCCTATTCGCATACGTGTGATTTTCCCGCCGACATACTCGCCCGCGCGGCCAACGTCCGCCTTGCGTGCTTCGACGTCGACGGCACGCTGACCGACGGGCGGTTGATCTTCGACAGCGACGGTCGCGAGTTGAAGGCGTTCCACGCGCGCGATGGACAGGGTCTTGCGTTGTTGCGGCGGGCAGGCATTCCAATCGCCTTCGTCACCGCGCGCGCAGGTGTCATCGCCGAGCGTCGCGCGGCGGAACTTGGCGCGGAGGTCTGGACCAAGGTCGGCGACAAACTTGCGTGCGTCACCGCTATTGCGTTGCGCATGGGCATCGGAATGGAAGCCGTGGCGTTCATGGGCGACGACTATTCCGACCTCGGCGTGCTCCAAGCCGTGGGGCTGGCGGTCGCGCCGGCCGATGCGCACGCATGGGTCCGCGAGCGGGTGCACTGGCGCACGGTAACCGGCGGAGGCGCTGGTGCGGCACGCGAACTCTGTGATCTTCTGCTGGCCGCGCAAGGTCAGGCGGATGTGCTGCTGGCGCAGGCGCTTCAGCACCAGCCGATCCACGGGAGCATCCCGACATGAACTGGCGCGCCGCCCTGACCATCGCCTTGCTCGCCGGTGCGTTGCTTTCCGGCTGGCTCGTCGTTCGGCATCGCATGCATTCGGCGTCGATGGCTTCCAGCAATGGACGTTCGGAATATGTGCTGCGCGATTTCGAGATCATCTCGCTGGACAAGACCGGAAAGGAATCTTTCACCCTGCGTGCTCCGCTGCTGCAGCAGACGCCGGGCTCACGCACGATGGACCTGACGACGCCCTTGTTCCTGCTTCCCGACACGCTGGGCCATTACTGGCAGGTCCGATCGCTGACCGGCTGGGTGAGCGAGCAACGCGACGAAATCCGCCTGCACGGCCAGGTCGTCACCGCCAGCCCGCCCGAGGATGCGCGGCGCATCACCATGAACACCGAACAACTGAACGTGTTCCCCAATACGCGGAAGGCGACCTCGGCGGCCGTCGTGACCGTGACCGAACCGGGCCTTACAATGCGGGGCCGCGGGCTCGACGCCGATCTGGCCGCGAAACGTTTCACCCTTCTTTCCCAGGCCACCGCACGCTATGTCCCGTCTCACTGATGCCCTGCTCGTGCGCATGCTCCTGGTCGGCGTGCTGTCCGCCGTCGCGACCGTCGCCCTGGCACGTACCGGCGACCGCAGCCAGCCGATGGATGCCGAAGCCAACCAGAACTCCTGCACGCTCGGCGATGCCGGCCAGTGCGTCATGACTGGCAATGTCCAGATCAGCCAGGGTTCGCTAGACATCCGCGCCGCCAAGGCGACCATCTTCCGCGCCGGCGGCGACATCAGCCGTGCACTGCTCAGCGGTAGCCCGGTGCTGCTGAAGCAGCAGATGGATGACGGCACGCTGATGAACGCGCACGCCAGCAACGTCGACTACAACCTAAGCACCGATGTCGTCATCTTCACCGGTGACGTCATCATCCAGCAGCCACGCGGCACGATGAGCGGCCAGCGCGTCGTCTACAACCTCAAGACCGGCAGTGTGGACAGCGGTGGCGAAGTCAACGGTCGCGTCAAGATGCGGATCCTGCCCAGGAATACACCTCCGGCGCCCGCCCCCACCGACACCACCAAGACCAAGTCCTGATGCTGGTCGCCGAGGGGCTGCGCAAGCGGTACCGCGCGCGCGAAGTGGTCCGCGACTTCGGCCTGACGCTGGACGCCGGCGAAGTCGTCGGCCTGCTGGGTCCCAATGGCGCCGGCAAGACCACCTGCTTCTACATGATCGTCGGACTGATTCCCGCCGATGAAGGACGCATCGTCCTGGACGGCCGCGACATCACCTCCGAGCCGATGTACACGCGCGCCAAGCTGGGCGTCGGCTACCTGCCTCAGGAGCCGTCGGTCTTCCGCAAGCTCAGCGTCGCCGACAACCTGCGGCTGGTGCTGGAATTACGCCCTGACCTCAATCGCGCCGGCCGCGAGCGCGAGCTCGCCAGCCTGATGGATGAGTTGCAGGTCGCCCACGTCGCCGACCAGAGTGGCGCGAGCCTGTCCGGCGGCGAGCGCCGACGCGTGGAGATTGCCCGCGCACTGGCCGCAAAACCGCGGCTGATGCTGCTGGATGAGCCGTTCGCTGGCGTCGATCCGATCTCGGTGGGTGAAATCCAGCGGATCGTCCGTCACCTGAAGAACCGGGGAATCGGCGTATTGATCACCGATCACAACGTCCGCGAGACCTTGGGCATTTGCGACCGCGCGTATATCCTCAACGACGGCAGCGTGCTTGCGCAGGGGGCTCCGGACGCGCTGCTGGCCAATCCCGATGTGCGTCGCGTCTACCTGGGCGAATCCTTCCGCCTGTAGCCTTCGAGCCTGCTCGACGGCAACCTGCCAAAAGCGCAGATTGCGGCGCCGTCCCACGCCAGGGCGCATTCTTGCGGTCATGAAACCCCGATTGCAGACATCGCTCGGCCAACAGCTGGTGCTGACGCCCCAGCTTCGCCAGGCGATCCACATGCTGCAATTGTCCGCGCTCGAGCTGGACGCCGAGCTGGCCGAGGCGGTGGAAACCAATCCGCTGCTGGACTGGGCCGAACCCGAACCGATTCGCACTCCCACCGAAGACGTGTCACGGGCTGATGGAGAAGGCGATGGGGCCGACGGCGGCGATGCCTTCCCCGCCGACGATGTCCCGCCCTGGACACGTGGTGACGATGCCTGGCAGCAGCGTGTGGGTTCGTCCTCCGACGGCGACGACGATGAAGGCGATGCCGCCGACCGGATCGCCGAGCCACAGACCTTGCAGGACCACCTGCAGTGGCAACTGCACCTGACCCACCTGTCCCCACGCGACCGCCGCATCGGCCTCATGCTGATCGACTCGATCGACGATGACGGTTACCTGCGCGAGCCCATGGCGGCCTTGCGCGAGGCGTTGCAGCCTGACCTTGCCGTCAGCGACGACGAGATCCTCGCGGTGCTCCGCCAGCTGCAGCGCTTCGATCCGGCCGGGGTCGGCGCGCGCGATCTGGGCGAATGCATGGCCCTGCAACTCGCGCCGCTACCCGGGGACACCCCAGGCAGGCGGGAAGCGCTGCGGATTGCCAGCGGCCCGATCGACCGGTTGCCGAAGATCGGCATCGACGGCGTCGCCCTGGAACTCCAATGCCCGGTCGAGGACGTCGCATTGGCGCTGCAGCTCCTGCGCTCGCTGGACCCACGTCCCGGTGCGCAGATCGGCAGCCTGCCCGCCGACACCTACATCACGCCCGATTGCGTGATCTGGCGACAACAAGGGGTGTGGCGGGTGGCCCTGGCAACCGGGAGATCGCCGCGGCTGACCATCCATCGCGGTTATGAGCAGATGATCGGCAGCGCCGGTGCCGCCGATGCCGGTTACCTGCGCGGTCGCCTGCAGGAAGCGCGGTGGCTGTTGCGCAACATCGAGGCGCGCGGCGAGACCCTGATCAAGGTCGTGCGCTGCCTGGTGCGGCAACAGTCAGGGTTTCTCGAGTTCGGTGCCCAAGCCTTGCGGCCGCTGACGCTGCGCGAGGTGGCGGCCGAGGTTGGATTGCACGAGTCGACCGTGTCGCGGGCGATTTCCCGAAAGTACGTGCGTACCCCGCGCGGGACGATCGCCCTGCGCAGCTTCTTTGCTTCGGGCATCGACAGTGATGGTGGTGGGGAAACGTCGAGCATTGCCATCCAGACGATGCTCAAGCGGCTTATCGACGCCGAGGATCCGCGCAAACCGTTGTCGGACGCACGCCTGGCCGAGACGCTCAAGGTCGCCGGAGTCCCCGTCGCCCGTCGCACGGTGGCCAAGTATCGCGAAGCGATGGGGATCGCCTCCTCCCAGGAGCGTGTTCGCCTGGCCTGATCGCGGCCGGTCGGTGCCACAATGCCGATCGCGGTTCGATTTAACTATTTTTAACAGCAGCCATTGCGTTCCGGGTGATGCTGTCCGTCCAAGTCGCCACAGGAGTTGCCGATGCGTATCGAAACCCACGGCCAGCAGATCGAAGTGACCCCCGCCCTGCGCGACTACGTGCAGACCAGACTCGCGCGACTGGAGCGTCACTTCGAGCAACCGATCGAAGTGCGCGTACTGCTGAGCCTGGATCCTCCCAACCACTGTGCCGAAGCCACGGTAGGGTTTGCCGGCCGCACCCTCCACGCCGACGCCGCCGCCATCGACATGTATGCCGCCATCGATCTGCTGGCGGACAAGCTCGATCGCCTGCTGGTCAAGCACAAGGAAAAAATGGTCGACCACCACCGCGGCGAAAGCCCCGCGCGCAGCGGCGATTTCGCCTGACCATCGGCTCCAACCCAGCCGATGCTGTCCCTGGCCGAGTTCCTGACCACCGAGCGCATCGTGCTGCTCGACCATCCTGGCAACCGGGATGCCGTCATCGAAGCCGCCGCGCGGCTGCTCGCCGATCGTTCGCCCAATGCGGTGGCCGAAATCAGCACCAGCCTGCGCCAGCGCGAGCGCATGGGCAGCACCGCGATTGGCCATGGTGTCGCGATTCCGCATGGTCGCAGCGATGCCTTTGCCGATACCCGCGCGGCCTTCCTACGCTTGCGGCCGGGGGTCGATTTCGAAGCCAGCGACGGTGAGCCGGTCGACCTCGTGTTCGCCATGGCAGTACCCGAGCATTTCACCCAGCAGCACCTGCAGTTGCTATCCGAGCTGGCACAGCGCTTTGGTGATGCCGGTTTTCGATCGGCGCTGCGCGAGGCACCCGACGCGGCGGCGTTACGCGCCACCCTGCTCGCGCCATCCGCCCTGGCATCCACATGACGGCCCGCATCACCGCGCGCGAATTGTTCGACCAGCAGCGCGAACGCCTGGCCTTGCGGTGGCTCGCGGGTGAACAAGGCGGCGGGCGCGTGCTCGAGTCGGGCGATACCGTTGCGCGCCGCCCGTCGCTGGCCGGGTACCTCAACGCGATCTATCCCAACAAGGTGCAGATCCTGGGCACCGAAGAGCTTGCCTGGCTCGACAGTCTGGATTCGCGCCTGCGCTGGGAGACGATCGCGCGGATCATCGGGTTCGGGCCGCTGGCGCTGGTCATCAGCAAGGACCAGCCCTGCCCCGAGGATCTGCGAATCGCCGCGCAGGAATTCGGTACGCCGTTGTGGGCTTCGCCCAAGCGCGGGCACGAATTATTGAACCACCTGCAATACCATCTGGCGCGCACGCTGGCGCCACGGGTGACGTTGCATGGCGTGTTCATGGAGATCTATTCGATCGGGGTGCTGATCACCGGTGAGTCGGGTTCGGGCAAAAGCGAGCTGGCACTGGAACTGATCACGCGCGGGCATCGGCTGGTTGCCGATGACGCACCGGAATTCACGCAGATCGCGCCTGATGTGCTCGACGGTACCAGCCCGGAAATGCTGCAGGACATGCTCGAAGTACGCGGGCTTGGCGTGCTCGACATCCGGCAGATGTTCGGCGACACCGCCGTCAAGCGGAACAAGTACCTGCGACTGATTGTGCATCTCACGCAGCCGCACCAGGACCTGTCGCCTGGTGGATTCGAACGCATCACCGGCGACATGGGCGTGCGCCGCGTGCTGGATCTTGAAGTGCCGCAGATCACGCTGCCGGTGATGCCCGGTCGCAACCTGTCGGTTCTCACCGAAGCGGCCGCCCGCGTGCATATCCTGCGCGCCAAGGGCGCCGATCCCGCTGCGGCCTTCATGGCGCGGCACAGCCATTTTCTCGAGCGATCCTCATGAGCACGCAACCGCCATCGCTCATCATCGTCAGTGGCATGTCCGGATCGGGCAAATCGGTCGCGCTCAATACGCTCGAAGACCTCGGCTTCTATTGCGTGGACAACCTGCCCGCCGAATTGCTGCCTGATTTCGTCCGCAACGTCACCCGCGACGATGGCGCGCCGGACAAGCTCGCCGTCGGCATTGATGTGCGCAACCGGCACTCCGACCTATCCAACATTCCCGAGTGGTTGTCGGCCGTTGGTGCGCTCGGGCTCGATCCGCGTCTTGTCTTTTTCGACACCACCGACGCCATCCTGCTCAAGCGCTATGCCGACACACGCCGCAGGCATCCGCTCAGCCATCTTGGCCTCGCGCTGGCCGACGCCATTTCCCTGGAGCGGCAGGTGCTCAAGCCGCTGCGCCAGATCGCCGACGCGGTCATCGATACCAGCAACCTGAACGTGCATCAGCTGCGCCGGCAGGTGATCACCCAGTTCGGGCTGACGACCGACGATTCGTTGTCGTTGCTGTTCGAATCGTTCGCTTACCGGCGCGGCGTGCCACCCGACGCCGATTTCGTTTTCGACGCGCGCGTGCTGCCGAATCCGCACTGGGATCCGCAATTGCGACCGTTGTCCGGACGCGACCAGCCGGTCCGGGAATTCCTCGAAACGCAGGACGATGTTCGCGCCTACGTCGCGCAGGTGGAACAGTTCCTCGACAGCTGGCTGCCCCGGCTGCGCTCCGACACCCGCAGCTACGTCACCGTCGCTTTCGGTTGTACCGGCGGCCGGCATCGCTCCGTGTACCTTGCCGAACGCATGGCCGAGCACTTCCGCGCGCATGACTGGGGCGAGGTCGCCGTATTCCATCGGGAGCTGGATTGACTGCGTCGATGCAGGTCTCAATCCTGTAAATGAACGCCTGAAACGGCAAGCGCCTGTGACATCCCCGTGTCAAGATAAGCTCGAGTCGTCGCATCCGCGCCATGTGCGCACGCGATGAGTGTCCGAGTCATTCCTGATTGGCGGGGTCATCATGCTGCACAACATTTCCGGCGGCGCCGGAGCGCGGCAGTGGCTGGCGGGCATAACGCTGGTCATCGTCGGCGGCCTTGGCTTCATCACCAGTGGTTACGCCGCGAGCCTTGATCCGAAAGTCCTGCCCGTCATCCAGGCGGCCACCTTTGAAGTCGTCTCTGCGAAGCCCGGACAGGATCCGCTGCAGTACGAAAGGCCGCTCCCGTTTGACCTGCTGCCCTTCCAGGAACGCAACGACAAGTACTACTCGATCGGTACTGCATTCGCCATCGGCGGCGGTCGTTATGTCACCGCCGCGCACGTGCTACTGACCGGCGCCAACAGCCTTTGGGGACCGCCGGCGCTGCGCGACAGCCACGGGCGCGTGTACGCGATCGACAAGGTGCGGAAGTTTTCCCTGGAAAAGGACTTCGTGGTTTTCACTCTGACCGAGCAACCCGGCGACGCCGCACTGCTGCTCGATACCAGTGCGGTGCAGGGGCAGACCGTGTACTCGGTGGGCAATGCCTACGGCACCGGCGTGGTGATTCGCGACGGGCTTTACACGTCCGATACTCCGGAAGACCAAGATGGACGCTGGAAATGGGTGCGTTTTTCCGCGCCCGCCTCACCCGGCAACAGCGGCGGCCCGCTCGTGGACCAGGACGGCAAGGTCGTCGCCATCGTGCTGGCCAAGTCGCCCAACGAGAATCTCAATTACGGGCTGCCGATCGGCATGGTGCAGGCCGCGGCGGATGGCGTCGCGGAATTCGACCAGCGCATCCCATACCAGTTCGACGTCTTCGACAGCACGCTGAGCGACACCCTGAAGTCGCAGTTCGCGCTGCCGCTGAGCCTGGATGCATTTTTCGACCTGTATCAGCAACGCACCAACGCCTACTTCGACAAGGAGCTCAAGGCATTGCTCGCCAAGGAGCCACAACGCACGTTCCCCAACGGCGATGGCGCGAGCGAACTGTTGCATCAGGTTGCTTCGATGGAGGATTTCCCCAAGGTCATCGCGCGTAACAGCAGCGGAACCTGGGTACTGGCCGGGGAAGCGAACGACAACATCAAGTTGTCCAGCAACGGTTACGTCACGCCCGGAGCGTTCGGCAAGAATTCGCTGTTCCACCTGCGCAGGCCCGACGACGTGCCGGCGGACAGGCTTTACGGCGACGCTGCAGTGCCGATGGATCTTCTGCTCAAATCCGGGTTCATCAAACGCCAGATTGGCACGCAGAACATTGAGGTGACCTCGCTGGGCAAACCGACGCTGCAGTCGATCCATCTCGACGCGTGGGGTCGCCGCTGGCAGGTGTGGGAATGGCCACTCCCCTACGCCAACGCGATACTGCTCGTCCTGGCGTTGCCGGTTCCGGACGGCTACGTGGGAGTGATGCGCTATTCGCTGGCGGGCTCGGAGCACGACCAGATGATCAACACCACGGCGCTGACTGATTTCATGTATGTCAACTACGACGGCAGGCTCGCGCAGTGGAAGGAATACCTGCGCCACGCCGACCTGCTGCCGGTCGCTTTCCACGATATCCACATCGACTTCGACTACGGTCGCCGCTTTCGATACGCCTCCAGCCGCGTGCATTTCGACGTGACCCCCGATGTGCAGGCCGTCCAGCCCGACAGCGTGCTGACGCTTGGTTTCAGTTAT
>JAQGOI010000317.1 GCA_028293685.1 Lysobacteraceae bacterium
GCCGATGACACCAATCGCGATGTCCACAACGCCTTCAAGCGCCTGGTCGGACGCGTCGGCGAGCCTGTGATCCGGGTCGCCGTGCGCCAGGCGATGCGCATCATGGGCCATCAGTTCGTGATGGGACGCAACATCGACGAGGCGCTGGTGCGCTCGCGCAAGGGCGACAACGCCCGCTATCGCTACTCGTTCGACATGCTCGGCGAAGGCGCGCTGACAGCGCAGGATGCGTCGCGCTACCTGCAGGCGTACCGGTTGGCGATCCACGCGATCGGCAGACATTTTGCTGCGCAACAGGCGCAGGTGCGCACCACCACCGAGGTCTTTGGTGCACCCAGCATTTCCGTGAAGCTGTCGGCACTGCATCCGCGCTACGAACATGCCAAGCGCGCACGCGTGATGGCCGAACTGACGCCGCGCGTGCTCGAACTGGCGCAGCTGGCGAAGTCGCACGGCATCGGCTTCACCATCGATGCCGAGGAATCCGAGCGTCTGGAACTGTCGCTCGATGTCATCGCCGCTGCCTACGCCGATCCGTCGCTGGATGGATGGCAGGGTTACGGGCTGGCGGTGCAGGCCTACCAGAAACGCGCGCCATTCGTGATCGATTTCATCGCCAGCCTTGCGCGCCGGACGGGTCGCAAAATACCGGTACGTCTGGTGAAAGGCGCGTACTGGGACAGCGAGATCAAGCGCGCGCAGGTCGATGGCATGAGCGGGTATCCGGTGTTCACGCGCAAACCCAACACCGATGTCAGTTACCTGGCCAACGCGCGTCGCATGCTCGATGCATCCGATGCGATCTATCCGATGTTCGCCACCCATAATGCGCAGACCATCGCTGCGATCCATCGTCTCGCCGCTGGTCGGCACGCTCCAGATCGGAATTTCGAGTTCCAGAAGCTGCACGGCATGGGTGACGACCTGTATGCCGAAGTCACTCCAGCCGATCGCTTGAATGTGCCCTGTCGGGTCTATGCGCCCGTCGGCTCGCACGAAGACCTGCTGCCATACCTGGTTCGGCGGCTGCTCGAGAACGGCGCCAACTCCAGCTTCGTCAACCGCATCACCGACGACAGCATCGCCATCGACGCGCTCATCCGCGATCCGGTGGAAACCGTGGCCGGTTTCGACTCGATCCCGCACCCCCGCATACCGCTGCCACGCGATATCTACCGCGGCGCACCAAACCCAGACACGCGTTCGGACCGGGACAATTCCATGGGCATCAATCTGGCCAACGACGACCAGCTGCGCGCGCTCGCCGAACACATCAACGCCGCCGTTGCGGACTGGCGTGCGATGCCGCTGGTTCCGGGTGCAACGGCAGCGGGCGCGCGGATCGACGTTCGCAACCCGGCCGATCACCGCCAGGTCGTCGGCCAGTGGTCGGCCGCGGACAGTGCAACGGTCGAGCTTGCGTTGCGCAATGCCGTCGCCGCGCATGCGCAGTGGAACGAAACATCGGCGGACACCCGGGCGAAAGTCCTCGAACGTGCAGCCGACCTGTTCGAACAGCGCATGCCGCAGTTCATCGCGTTGTGCACCCGCGAAGCCGGCAAGACGCTTGCCGACGGCGTTGCCGAGGTGCGTGAGGCGGTGGATTTCCTGCGCTATTACGCCGGCCAGGCACGCATGTTGTTCGCGGCGCCGGCGGCGTTGCCGGGGCCGACCGGTGAATCCAACACCTTGCAACTGTCCGGTCGCGGCGTCTTCGTGTGCATCAGTCCATGGAATTTCCCGCTGGCGATCTTCGCCGGCCAGATCGCGGCGGCGTTGGCCGCCGGCAACAGCGTCATTGCCAAGCCGGCCGAGCAGACAAGCCTCGTCGGCTACGCGGCGGTGCAGGTGCTGCACGAAGCCGGCGTGCCGCAGGCCGTGCTGCAATTCGTGCCCGGCGACGGAGCGACCGTTGGCGCTCAATTGACCCGCGATCCGCGGGTCGCCGGGGTCGCGTTTACCGGCTCCACCGAGACGGCCCGTGCGATCAATCGTGCGCTCGCCGCACGCGATGCGCCGATCGGCGTGCTGATCGCCGAAACCGGCGGCCAGAACGCATTGATCGGCGATTCCTCCGCCCTGCCCGAGCAACTGGTCAAGGACGCGGTGGCGTCCGCGTTCACCTCGGCCGGCCAACGCTGTTCGGCGGCGCGCGTGCTGTTCGTGCAGGACGACATCGCCGACAAGGTGACGACGATGCTTGCCGGCGCAATGGCCGAACTGAGTATCGGCGACCCTGCGCTGCTGGCCACCGACGTCGGCCCGGTGATCGACGCCGAGGCTTTGTGTACGCTCGACGCCCACGCCACGCGCATGCATGGCGAAGCCAGGCTGATCGCACGCGCGCAACTGGATCCCGCCACGACCGGGCATGGCAGTTTTTTCGCACCCAGCGCATGGGAAATCGGTTCGATCGACACCTTGCAGGCCGAAGTGTTCGGACCGGCGCTGCATGTCGTGCGCTGGAAGGCCGACGAACTGGACAGGGTCATCGACGCCATCAACGCCACCGGATTCGGACTCACACTGGGCATCCATTCGCGGATCGACGCCACCATCGACCGCATCGTGTCGCGCGCCAAGGTCGGCAACATCTACGTCAACCGCAACCAGATCGGCGCGGTGGTCGGCGTACAGCCGTTCGGTGGCCAAGGCCTGTCCGGCACCGGCCCCAAGGCCGGTGGCCCCCATTACGTGCCGCGCTTTGCCACCGAAAAAACGGTGACGGTCAACACGACGGCGGCTGGGGGGAATGCGTCGTTGTTGACGTTGGGGGAATGATTCGCTGGCTCCAGCGACTTTCGTTTACATGTTGACTGCTGCCTGGGGGGCTTTCGCCGGAGGCGCGGTTGGTGTCATCCCCGCGAAGGCGTGATCCAGTGACGTTTCTTGTGCGGATTTGCCTGCGGCGCTTTAAAACGCTTTCGCCGTAGGCGAGTTACTTTTCTTTGAGAGCTGCAAAGAAAAGTAACCAAAAGAAAGCAGCTTTCCCGTTACAGAGCTAACTCTATTAGGCGGGATCAGTCGTGATTTTCCGACTCGCCATCCATGGCTCGGTCGGAAAACGGCGCGCATCCATGCGCGCCGCCCTCCGGGTCTTCGGAATGGAATGGCTGCTGTGCATCTTTGGCGGCCAAGGCAACAGCGGTGAAGCAGTGCTGCCTGTTGTTGCCTCTAGAGATGATCGACGCTC
>JAQGOI010000334.1 GCA_028293685.1 Lysobacteraceae bacterium
CAGCGTCCGCCGATCTACTCGGCACTCAAGCGTGGCGGCGAGCCGCTGTATGCGAAGGCGCGCCGGGGCGAAGTGGTCGAGATCGAAGAGCGCGAGATCGACGTGCACACGTTTGCACTGCAATCGGCGGGCGACCTGCTCGACGATGGACTTCCGTTGCTCAGGCTGCACATCGAATGCGGGTCGGGCACGTATGTGCGCAGCCTCGTCCGGGATCTCGGCGAACTGCTCGGCTGTGGAGCCCACGTTGCGGAATTGCGGCGGCTGTGGGTGGATCCCTTCCGCGACCCGCGGATGTGGACGATCGATGCGCTGCAGGCCCTGGCTGGGCGCGGTGAGCGCAGCCTGGATTCCTGCCTGCTGCCGATCGAGGCTGGCCTAACTGCCTGGCCCGAAGTGGCACTCACGCCCACCCAGGCGCAGCGGCTGGGGCAAGGACAGGCCGTCGCGGGTGGCTTCCAGCAGACCAGAGGCGTCGCGGTGTTCGACCACGCGGGACGAGCCCTGGGACTGGGTGAAGTCGACGGCGAAGGGCTCCTGCACGCGCGTCGACTGTTCAGTTGGGCCGCGCAGCAGGGAACCGGCACGGGTTGAGGAGGCTCGCCGCGCAGCAGCGCGCATTCGGATTCGCGAAAAAAGGATGTTCCGGGCCGAACGCGCCGGCGTGTCCGGGCATCACGACCTTGTTCGCGAACGCCGCCCGGGCTACAATTCCGCGGCTTTTCCAAGCCAATTCCGGCACTTGCAAGCGGCGGGCCCGGCGGTACCCGAGCATCGAAGGACGCTCGTGTTTCTGCTGTCCACGCATCACCCAGAGGCAATCCATGTCCATCGACAGCAGCACCGTCATCGAAGAGAACAAGCGCAGCGCCAACGATACCGGCTCACCGGAAGTCCAGGTCGCCCTGTTGACCGCACGCATCACCCATCTTTCCGAACACTTCAAGACGCACAAGCAGGACCACCACAGCCGCCGCGGGCTGCTGATGATGGTCAACCGCCGCCGCAGCCTGCTCGACTACCTGCACCGCAAGGATGGCGAGCGCTACAAGGCCCTGATCCAGAAACTGGGTCTGCGTCGCTGAAGCAGAGTTTCCGCCGCGGCGCAGCAATGCGCCGCGGTTTGTTTTTGGGCGCACTGAAACGTGTGCCGTCTCTTTCGAGTCGTTGATCGGAAGAAGCAGCAACAAAGGTCGTCGCATCGACGGCCGTCCTCATGCGACAGGGGTTGCATGGGGTTCAACCGAAGCAAGACATCGAGGAATTCCAACGTGGCAAAAATCACCAAGACCTTCCAGTACGGCAATCATGAAGTCACGCTCGAGACCGGCGAAATCGCACGCCAGGCCGGCGGTGCCGTCATGGTCAAGTGCGACGGCACCGTACTGCTGGTCACTGCAGTCGCTGCCAGGAGCGCGCGCGAGGGGCAGGATTTCTTCCCGCTCACTGTCGATTACCAGGAACGGTTCTACGCCGGCGGCCGCATCCCCGGCGGCTTCTTCAAGCGCGAAGGACGCCAGACTGAAAAAGAGACGCTGATCTCCCGGTTGATCGATCGTCCGATCCGCCCGCTGTTCCCGGAGGACTACAAGAACGAAGTGCAGATCATCGCCACGGTCATGTCGATGAATCCGGAGATCGACGGTGACGTGCTCGCGCTCATCGGTGCCTCGGCGGCGTTGTCGCTGGCCGGCACGCCCTTCCAGGGCCCGATTGCCGCTGCGAAAGTCGGGTACAGCAACGGTCAGTACCTGCTCAATCCGACCATCACCGAACTGAAGGATTCCGACCTGGAGCTCGTTGTCGCCGGCACCGTCAACGCCGTGCTGATGGTCGAATCACAGGCCAGCGAGTTGTCCGAAGACGTGATGCTCGGCGCGGTCATGTTCGGTCACCGCGAAATGCAGCGGGTCATCAATGTCATCAATGAGCTCACCGTCGAAGCCGGTACCAGGCCCACGACATGGCAGGCGCCGGTCAAGAACGACGCGATGGTTTCGGCCCTGCAGGAAGCGGTCGGAGACAAGCTCGCCGGTGCCTTCCAGGTGCGCGACAAGCTGCAGCGCCGCGACGCGATTTCCGCGATCAAGAAGGACGTGATGCAGTCGCTGGCCGGCCGCGCCGACGAAGCGGGTTGGAATTCCGCCGACATGTCGAAGGAATTCGGCGAGCTCGAATACCAGACGATGCGCGGCTCGGTCCTCGATACGAAGGTCCGCATCGACGGACGCCAGCTCGATACCGTGCGCCCGATCGCCTCCAAGGTCAGCATCCTGCCGCGCGTGCATGGCTCGTCGCTGTTCACCCGTGGCGAGACGCAGGCGATTGTCGCGGTCACGCTCGGCACCGCGCGCGACGGCCAGGTGATCGACGCTGTCTCGGGTGAGTACAAGGATCACTTCCTGTTCCATTACAACTTCCCCCCGTACTCGGTCGGCGAAGCCGGCCGCATGATGGGTCCGAAGCGTCGCGAAATCGGCCACGGCCGCCTCGCCAAGCGCGGCGTGCTTGCGGTGATGCCGTCGATGGAGTCGTTCCCGTACACGATCCGCGTCGTATCCGAGATCACCGAGTCGAATGGTTCCTCGTCGATGGCGTCGGTCTGCGGCAGCTCGCTGGCGCTGATGGATGCCGGCGTGCCGATCAAGGCACCGGTTGCCGGTATCGCGATGGGCCTGGTCAAGGAAGGCGACAACTACGTCGTGCTGAGCGACATCCTTGGCGACGAAGATCACCTGGGCGACATGGACTTCAAGGTCGCCGGAACCGAGAAGGGTATTTCGGCGCTGCAGATGGACATCAAGATCCAGGGCATCACCGAGGACATCATGAAGACCGCACTGGCGCAGGCCAAGGCCGGTCGCCTGCACATCCTCGGCGAAATGGCGCATGCATTGACGGCTCCGCGCGCCGAACTGTCCGACTTCGCACCGCGCCTGATCACCATCAAGATCCATCCCGACAAGATCCGCGAAGTGATCGGCAAGGGTGGTTAGGTGATCCAGGCGATCACCAAGGAAACAGGCACGAAGATCGACATCCAGGATGACGGCACGATCACGATCGCGTCGGTCAACGCGGTTGCTGGCCAGGCCGCCAAGGCGCGCATCGAGCAGATCACATCCGACGTCGAGCCCGGTCGCATCTACGAAGGCAAGGTCGCCAAGCTGATGGACTTCGGTGCGTTCGTCACCATTTCCCCCGGAAAGGACGGCCTGGTGCACGTCTCGCAGATCTCCAATGATCGCGTCGAGAAGGTCAGCGACGTACTCAAGGAAGGTGACATCGTCCAGGTCAAGGTGCTGTAAGTCGACAAGCAGGGCCGCATCCGCCTGTCGATGAAGGCCGTCGAGGAAGGCGAGGGCGTGCCGGCGGTGTAAGTCGTCGCAGCAGTCCAGCGAAAAAAAAGCGGGCTTCGGCCCGCTTTTTTTGGTTCCCCGCGCGTCGTTGGTTTTCGGGCGCGGCAACGTTGTCTTCCCGGCCGACTTCGGCCGCGCTTTTTCTTTGCGGTTGGGAGCTTTCCTCCTTCGGCAGGCTCCGGATGCACCCTGCCGTGCCACGATCGTCCGCCGGGTGGTGGTAGGCTCCGGCGATCGGGGATTCATGACGTCGGCTGTGGTTTTTACCGATCCCGGCAGACGGCTCGCTATCTGGGGGATGCGCCGTGCGAACAGGGGCTCGTTTCATTGCCGCGTTTGTCTTGTTGTCCCCGCTGTGGGCGCTCGCTGGCGAATTGACCGTTCTGATCGACGACGGGCATGGGCATCGTGTCGCCGACGCCGTGGTCACCATGCGCAGTAGCGATCCAGGACGAGCGATTGCCAGCCATTCCGCGGTTTCAAGGACCATCGACCAGCGGGACCTGGCGTTCGTGCCTTACATCGAGGTTTTCCAGCCGGGCGATGCAGTTGTCTTCAGGAACAGCGATCGCACGCGGCACCATGTCTATTCGTTTTCGCCCGCGAAGCAGTTCGAATTCGTGCTCGCTCCAGGCGAGAGCTCGAAACCCCAGCGATTGGAAAAGACCGGGGTGGTCGCCGTGGGATGCAACATCCACGATCAGATGATCGCCTACCTGTTCGTATCCGATGCCCCCTGGGTCGCGCGATCCGGCCGCGATGGCCGCGTCGATTTCAAGGGGCTGCCACCAGGCGCCTATGTGGTCGATGTCTGGCAACCACGCATGCGGCCCGGGCGTTCGCCAAAGTCGCTGACGGCCGTCGTCGCGGATGCCGGTTCAAGGACGCTGGCGTGGTCATTGTCGTTGTCGCCCCCAACCGACTACGACAACAGCGGCTACTGACGGATCTTGAGCCGGCTGATGCTCATGGGCTTCCGTTTCCGACTCGCGCTCTTCTTCGTGGCGGCACTGGTCGCCATGCAGGCGCTCACGGCTGTCCTCGTCTACCAGGCGACACGTCATGAATTGATTGCCCAGGGCCAGCGGCAACTCGATACCTCGACCAAGGCGTTCTCGCGCCAGCTCGATGACGTCTCCGAACGGGTCGCTTCGACTGTGCAGGTGCTGGCGCTGGATTACGCCTTGCGTGCTGCCATCGCACAACGTGACGAAGCGACCATGATGTCGGCGCTGCGCAACCACGGTCGCCGCGTGGGTGCGACGCAGATGCTCCTCGTCGGCTTGGACGACCGGGTCGCGGTGGACACCGGCGGCCGTTACGCGCCCGGAACGATCTTTCCCTATCGCGATCTGGCCGAGCGCGCACTGGATCGACCGGCCGCGGCCGTGGTCGCCTTCGATGGCCACGCTTACTGGATGGTAGTCGTTCCTGTCTTCGCACCGACCCTGGTGGGTTTCATCGCTGCCGTCATACCGATCGACGATCAACGGCTGGCGCACCTGCAGGAACAATCGACGTTGCCCAAGAGCATCGAACTGGTGACGGCTGCCGGTGATGGTCGTTGGGCCGTCATTGCGCGCGGTTCCGACCATGTTCCGTTGACCGCCGCGCTGGCAGGCCAAGGTCAATCGTTGCCGTCCGGTCCCAAGCTGGTCGATGTTGGCGGTCGCGAGTTCGTCGCCCAGGCCATCTGGCTC
>JAQGOI010000346.1 GCA_028293685.1 Lysobacteraceae bacterium
AACCAGTTGCTGGTCGAGATGGACGGTTTCGAGGGCGGCGAGGGCGTGATCGTTGTCGCGGCGACCAACCGTCCCGACGTGCTCGATCCGGCGCTGCTGCGCCCCGGACGTTTCGATCGCCAGGTCGTGGTCGGTTTGCCCGACGTGCGCGGCCGCGAGCAGATCCTCAAGGTGCACATGCGCAAGGTGCCGCTGGCCGACGACGTCGTGCCGATGGTCATCGCGCGCGGAACACCGGGATTCTCCGGCGCGGACCTTGCCAACCTTGTCAACGAAGCGGCGTTGTTCGCCGCGCGTGACAACGGCAAGGACGTGCGCATGGAGCACTTCGACAAGGCGCGCGACAAGATCATGATGGGCACCGAGAACCGCTCGATGGCGATGAGCGAGCAGGAAAAAACGCTCACTGCCTACCACGAAGCCGGCCACGCGATCATCGGCCGCCTGATGCCCGAGCACGACCCGGTCTACAAGGTCACGATCATTCCGCGCGGGCGCGCCCTTGGCGTGACCATGTACCTGCCCGAAGGCGACAAGTACAGCTACAACCGCACCGCGATCGAATCGCAGCTGTGCTCGCTGTATGGCGGTCGCGTGGCGGAGGAGCTGATCTTCGGCGAGGACAAGGTCACGACAGGCGCATCCAACGACATCGAGCGGGCGACCAAGATGGCACGCAACATGGTGACCAAGTGGGGCCTGTCGGAACTCGGCCCGATCACCTATGGCGAGGAAGAAGACGAAGTGTTCCTCGGTCGCTCGGTCACCCAGCACAAGAACGTGTCGGATGAAACGGCGCGACGGATCGACGAAGTCGTGCGCGGCATCCTGGATCGCGCCTACGAGCGCAGCCGCAAGATGCTCACCGAGAACCTCGACAAGCTGCACACGATGGCCAAGCTGCTGCTGCAGTACGAGACCATCGATGCACCGCAGATCGAAGCGGTGATGACCAACCGCGATCCGCCTCCGCCGGGCAACTGGACCAAGGGCGGCCCGGCACGCGAGGTGCCCAAGCCCTTCACCATTGGCGGCCCGGCGCCGCAGACCTGAGTCGATGCCCGCCTTCGGGCACCTTCGATCATAAAGGCCCCGCTTGAGCGGGGCCTTGTTTTTGGCGGCGCCCGCGTGCCGTGCCGTGTAGGATTCGCCGGGTGTTGTCCAGGCGGCAACTGCACCAAGGACGATGACCGATGCGCGACTGGGCGGAGGCGCTGAAGAACACGCTGGATGAGCTCCGAAGGCGGCGCGTGTTCCGCGTGGCGGTCGTATTCCTGGTGGTTGGCTGGGTGGCGATCCAGGTGGCGGGCGCCACGTTCGCGCCGCTGGGATTGCCCGACTGGTCGTTGAAACTGGTCATCGTGCTGGTCGCGCTGAGCTTCGTGCTCGCTTGTGCGCTCGCATGGACCTACGACATCACCTCCAGGGGAATTGAACGCACCGCGCCCGCGACTGCCGCCACCGCCGCTGCGCCGGAAGCATCCGTCGCCATCCTGCCCTTCACCGATCTGAGTGAAGCGCACGACCAGGACTATTTCTGTGACGGCCTGGCCGAGGAAATCCTCAATGCGCTCGCCGGGATCAGTGGCATGCGCGTTGCTTCGCGGACCTCATCCTTCCGTTTTCGCGGCACCGATACCGACGCGCGCGATATCGGTCGCGCCCTCAACGTCGCATCGATCATGGAAGGCAGCGTGCGCAAGTCGGGCGAGCGTGTACGCGTCACCGCGCAGCTCATCGACGCCGGCAATGGCTACCACCTGTGGTCGGAGAATTTCGACCGCCGGCTGGAGGACATCTTCGCGATCCAGGAGGAGATCGCACGCAGCGTGGCGCAGGCCCTGCGTGTTTCCCTGCAGAAGCCCGACGTTCTGGACCTCGAGCGCAACGCCCCCAGCAACGTGAGGGCCTACGAGTTCTATCTGCGCGGTCGGCAGATACAGGCGATGAAAAGCACCAACAACTGGCAGAGCGCGCCGGAGATGTTTCGTCGTGCGATCGAACTGGATCCGGCATACGCGCAGGCCCATGCGGGGCTGGCTGATTCATTGACCGGGCTGCTGCTGTGGCGCCTGGTTCGTCCCGAGGACGTGCTGGATGAAGCCTCTGCCGCCGCCAAGCGTGCACTGGAACTGGCTCCGGACCTGGCCGAGGCGCACGTTGCGCATGCCAATACGCTCTCACTGGCCGGTAGCGACGATGAAGCCACTGCGGCCTTCGAGCGCGCCATCGCACTCAACAGCGAGCTGTACGAGGCGCACTACTACTTTGCCCGGCATTGCTATGCGCATGGGCAATTCCGGCGTGCGGTGGATGAGTTCGAGGCGGCGCATCGCACCCGACCCGACGAGTTCCAGGCACTGACGCTGGGCATGAATGCCGCCGATGCCCTGGGCAATGAGCAGGACAGTGCGTCGATGGCGCGCCGTGCATTGAAACTCGCCTTGGCCGAGGCCGAGCTGGATCCTGAAAATGGCCGAGCACGTTATCTTGCCGCCGGTCTCCAGGCGCGACTGGGCGACCCTGAAGGTGGGCAGCGCAATATCGACGTAGCGTTGCGCCTGCAGCCGGAAGACTTCGGCACCCTTTACAACGCCGCCTGCTTCTATGCGCAGATCGGAGACGCGAATCGCGCCCTCGAGCTGCTAGATCGCGCTGTCGATACCGGCCAGGGGTTTCGTGACTGGATCGAGCACGACCATGATTTCGACGCGATCCGGACCATGCCCAGGTTCCGCGAGATCATGTCGCGTCTGGACAGCTCGTCGAGCCATCCATGATGTTCGACATCGCGCCACAACTCGATTGCGCCGGTCGCATCCTCAAGCTCGATCGCCCGCGCGTCATGGGCATCGTCAATGTCACGCCGGATTCGTTTTCCGACGGTGGCGAGCACGCCACGGTCGAGGCCGCCATTGCCCACGGTCGCCGATTGGCCAGGGAGGGCGCCGACCTGCTCGATGTCGGCGGCCAATCCACGCGTCCCGGCGCGAAGGACGTTTCGCTCGAGGACGAATTGAGCCGCGTCGTCCCGGTCATCGAACAGCTCGCGAAGGAGCTTGCGCTGCCGATCAGCGTCGATACATCGCGGCCCGAAGTGATGCGGGCAGCCGTGGCGGCAGGCGCCGGCATGATCAACGACGTGCATGCGCTGCGACGCGAAGGCGCACTCGATGCAGCTGCAACATTGAACGTGCCCGTGGTGCTGATGCACATGCAGGGCGAACCACGCTCGATGCAGGATGCGCCGCACTATGACGACGTCGTCGCCGACGTGCATCGATTCCTGGCCGAGCGCATTTTCGTCGCGGAAATGGCCGGGATCGGCAAGAAGCGGATCGTGATCGACCCCGGCTTCGGGTTCGGCAAGTCCGCCGCGCATAACCTGCTGCTGCTGGCGCAGCTGGACCGTTTCACCGAGCTTGGCGTGCCGCTGCTGGCGGGCCTGTCGCGGAAGAAGACCATCGGTGATCTGACCGGGCGAACCGACCCGCATGACCGTGTCCATGGATCGGTTGCCGCCGCATTGATCGCCGCACAGCGCGGCGCGACCCTTTTGCGCGTCCATGACGTGGCTGCAACGGTCGATGCGCTCGCTGTATGGAATGCGATAGCGGCGCAGCAGATGCCAAGAAAGCCGTCATCCGCGCCATCGATCCGCTGGCCCGACGACGAATGAGTGTCAGGCAAGGCACCGGCGGCTGTCGGTGACGGCGACACGACATCCGCGATGACGGCAGCGTTCCGCAGACACGC
>JAQGOI010000088.1 GCA_028293685.1 Lysobacteraceae bacterium
ATCAGCGTCACCGAGCGCCAGCGTTACATCCTGCGCGTGCGCAAGCTGTCGCAGGCCGTGGCCGCGGCCTATTACGCGCAGCGCGAAAAGCTCGATTTCCCCGGCCTGCGCCGGCAAGCCGCGAACGCCAGATGACCACCATGCAACCGCTGTTGATCGAGATTGGCACCGAAGAACTGCCGGTGAAGGCGCTGCCGGCGCTGGCACAGGCGCTGTTCGATGGTGTCGTCGATGGCTTGACGCAACGCGGCGTCGCGCTCGAACGCGGTGACGCCAAGCCACTGTATACGCCCCGCCGGCTCGCGGTGCTGCTGCCTGCCGTTGCCACCGGACAACCGGAACAGACGTCCGAAGTGTTGGGCCCCTACCTCAACATCGCGCTGGATGCAGACGGCCAGCCGACGAAGGCGTTGTTGGGTTTTGCACACAAGGCCGGCGTCGACTGGTCGCAACTGGCGCGCACGACCGACAACAAGGGCGAGCGTTTCGTGCAGCGCTCGGTGCGACCGGGCGCAGAAACGGCGGCACTGCTGCCGGACATCCTGCGTGAAGCCATTGCCGGCATGCCGATCCCCAGGCCGATGCGCTGGGGCAACCACGAGCATGCGTTCGCGCGGCCGGTGCACTGGCTGGTCGCGCTGTTGGGAAGCGATGTCGTCGAGATGGCGCTGTTCGGCGTGCAGGCCGGGCGCAACAGCCGCGGCCACCGCTTCATGCACGACCGGCCCGTGTGGATCGATGCGCCCGACACCTATGTCGACGGCCTGCGCGCGGCGCATGTGCTGGTCGATGCCGAAGAGCGCCGTGGGCGCATCATCCGCTCGGTCGAGCAGATGGCCGCTTCCGTCGGCGGCGTTGCACGGCTGGACGCCGGCAATGTCGAAGCAGTGAATTGCCTGGTCGAGTGGCCCAGTCCGGTGCTGTGCGGTTTCGAGCGCGCCTTCCTCGCCGTGCCGCAGGAAGCGCTGATCGCCACCATGGAAACCAACCAGACGTTCTTTCCGGTGCTCGACGACAGCGGCCGGCTGGTCGAACACTTCGTCGGCATCGCCAACATCGAATCGACCGATGTGGCGGAAGTGCGAAAGGGATACGAGCGCGTCATCCGCCCGCGCTTCGCCGATGCCAAATTTTTCTTCGACGAAGACTTGAAGCAGGGCCTGGCTGTGATGAACGCGGGGCTCGAGAGCGTCACGTATCAGGCGAAGCTGGGCACCGTTGCCGACAAGGTCGCGCGTGTCGCCGCGTTGGCGGAAGCGATTGCTGGCGAGGTCGGCGTCGACCCGCAGCTCGCGCGAGGCGCGGCCGCATTGTCCAAGGCCGATCTGCAGTCGCGTCTGGTCAATGAATTTCCCGAGCTGCAGGGCATTGCCGGGCGTTATTACGCCGCTGCCGCCGGTGAATCGGATGCGGTCGCCACTGCAATCGACGAGGCCTACATGCCGCGGTTCGCGGGCGATGCGGTTGCATCGTCGAAGCTGGGGCAGGTGCTTGCGATCGCCGAGCGGCTCGATACGCTCGCCGGCGGCTTTGCTGCCGGGCTTAAGCCTACGGGCAACAAGGATCCGTTCGCGCTGCGGCGAAATGCACTTGGACTGGCGCGCACGATCATTGCGTGCGGACTCGAGTTCGACCTACGTGCCTTGCTGCAGGCCTCGGGTGTCGCAGCGGCGCAAGCCATCTCATCCACCGCCTTGGCCGGCAAGGTCAAGGCGATCGAGCAGGCGCGTGCACAAGGCGCGGAGGCACAGGTGTCCGGTCAGTTCGCCGTCTATGGCGTGCGTGCCGAAGAGCTCGAGGAAATCTACGACTTCATCCTGAACCGCCTTCGCACCTACTACGTCGACCATGGCGTTCCACCGCAACAGTTCGAAGCCGTCACCGCATTGCGGCCTGCTTCGCTGTTGGACCTCGACCGTCGGCTCAAGGCCATAGGCGAATTCGCCAGACTGCCCGAAGCCGCAGCCTTGGCCGCTGCCAACAAGCGCATCCGCAACATCCTGCGCAAGGTCGAAGGCGAAATCCCGGACATCGTGGACCCCGCATTGCTGACACCCGGCGCCGAACAGGACCTGGCCGACGCCGTGCACGATGCAATCGTGGACACCGACGAAGCCCTGCAGCGCCGCGACTATGTCGCCGTGCTTGGCCGGCTGGCGCGCCTGCGGCCGCAGGTCGACGCATTTTTCGACGCGGTGATGGTCAATGTCGACGACGCGGCGGTGCGCAACAATCGCCTTGCGTTGTTGCGACAACTGGCCGATCGCCTCGGCAGCGTCGCCGCCATCGAACATCTGTCGACGTAGGCCGCGCGAATCCCAGACAACCAACGCGGCAGAACCCAGGGCACGTAACGCATGGCCACTACGCGTCGACTTCACATCCAGGCAGCCGATACGCCGGTGATCGCGCAGGGCGTGGCTGCGATCAAGCGCGAACAGGCGCTGCCTTCCGGGTTTCCGCCGGAGGTCGAGGCGGCCGCTGCACGCGCGGCTGCCGCACCACGCCTGCCGGACCTGGACCGCACCGACATCCCGCTGGTCACCTTGGATCCGGCAGGGTCGATGGACCTGGACCAGGCGCTGCACGTGGAGCGCAACGGCAATGGTTTTCGCGTGTTCTACGCCATCGCCGACGTTGCCGCGTTCGTCGCGCCCGGCGATGCCGCCGATCTGGAGGCGCATCGTCGCGGCGAGACGCTGTACGGCGCCGACGCGAAGGTGCCGCTGCATCCGCTGGTATTGTCCGAAGACGCCGCGTCGCTGCTGCCAGACCAGTTGCGTCCCGCGCTCCTGTGGACCATCGACGTCGACGCCAGCGGCGAAAGCACCGCGGTCGATGTCCGGCGCGCGCGCGTGCGCAGTCGCGCGCAGCTCAACTACGTCGACATGCAGGCGCAGATCGATGCGGGCACCGCCGATCCGATGTGGGCCGTGCTGCGTGCCGTCGGCGAGGTGCGCAAGCAGCGCGAAATCGCGCACGGTGGCGTCAGCCTGCCGCTGCCCGAGCAGGAGGTGCGGGTCGACAACGGCCAGTGGTCGCTGCAGTTCCGCGCGCGCAAGCCGACCGAGGACTGGAACGAACAGCTCTCGCTGCTGACCGGCATGGCCGCGGCGCAGCTGATGGTGCAGGGCAAGGTCGGCATCCTGCGCACGCTGCCAAAACCCGAATCCTGGGCGATCGATCGCCTGCGCCGTACCGCAAAGGCGCTGGGTATCGCCTGGCCGCCGGTGCTGTCGTATCCGCAGTTCATCGCCGCACTGGATCCGGCGCAGCCGCGCAACGTCGCGATGATGGTGGCCTGCACCACGGTGCTGCGCGGCGCGGGCTATGTGGCGTTCAACGGCAACCTTCCAGTGCAACCGATGCACTGGGGACTGGCAGCGCAGTACGCGCACGCGACCGCCCCGCTGCGACGACTGGTGGATCGCTACGTCGGCGAGACCTGCGTCGCGCTGTGTGCGGGGCAGCCGGTGCCGGGCTGGGTGCTGGAGGCGTTGCCGGGCTTGCCGGCCACCATGGCCGATGCCGACCGCCGCGCCAGCCGCTTCGAACGCGCCGTTCTGGATCTTGCGGAAACCCTCACGCTGTCCACCCGCGTGGGCGATACGTTCGCCGGCGCCATCGTCGAAGTGGAACGCGACGATCACAAACAGGGCGTCGTGGTCGTCCGTGATCCGGCGATCTCGGCACCGGTCACCGGTTCCAGCGACCTGCCACTGGGCGACGCGGTCACGGTGCGATTGCTGGAAGCCGACGTGGCGACACGCACGACCCGCTTCGAATTGGCGTGACGCTCCGAAACGGCGTTCGCGGCTGGCGCACGCCGCAGCATTCCATCCGGTGGGGCGGTTCGGCTATGGCGTGATCGTCGCGCCGTGCAACAGCGTCGAACCACCGTCGATATCGGTCCAGGCGACGTACGCCGTACCCGACTGCACGACCATCTGCGGGAACCCGGTGATCCGACCCCGCCCCTGCAGCGCGGCCACCTGGATGCGTCCAAGCTGTCGCGACAGATCCGTCGTGTAGCGCGCAAGCCACAACGACTGCGCGCGCGCGTCTTCGCGCAACCACAGCACCCACGCCTGGCGCGCGTCGAGGGCAACGGCAACGCGTCCCAGCACGGCATTGCCATGATCGATGGCCACGGGCGGTGCAAACGTATCGCCCGCGTCGCTGCTGCGTGCCAGCTGCACGGAAGGCTCACCGCCAGCTGACGTGTACCAGGCGACGACGACTTCATCTGCGTTGGCGGCGACCGCCGGCCCGTTCACCGGACACCCGGACATTTTCCAGCCATCGACGTGCACGGGCCTGGGTGCGGACCAGTGCACGCCGTCGAATTGCGTGGCGACGATGTCGCGTATTTCATCCGCCGTGCGGTCGCGGTAGACCAGCAGCGGCTTGCGCGTGGTCACCGCGACGGCGGGGTGACAGCAATCGCAGACCCGCGTATCGATGGCCGTAACGGCACCAGGCTGCAGGTTGGCGCTGAAGACAGCCGTACGCAGCGTTGTCGCCGCGATTGCCTGCGCCGGAGCAGCGCGAGCCACGACGGCCGCATTGCCATCGAGCCAGACCATGCCGACGCTGTCGCGCGACTGTGGCCATAGCGTGGCGAATCCCAGTTCGACCGGCGGCGTTGCGGATGCGACCTGCAACGGTGCGCTCCAGTTGAAACCACCATCGACGGAGCGACTGAGCTGCAAGGCGACATCGGCGCCCACTTTCTGCGACCAGTGCACCCACAACGCGCCATCGCGCGTCGCCGCCAGCTGCGGTGGGTCGGACTCGTTGACGACGAGGCTGTCGCC
>JAQGOI010000092.1 GCA_028293685.1 Lysobacteraceae bacterium
CGAGCGAAGTTCGGCGTGCCGCAATACATCAAGGCCGTGGGTGACGCCGCGCGCGCCCTGCGCACGGGACCGGCCAGATCCGCCCTGCTGACGCTGTCCGAACTCGACGTTCCAGGCCGCGATATGGCCTGGAACATCCGCCAGGCCGCCGTCGCGACCGCCCATGCGTGCTATCGCTACACCGCGACCCTGGGAGCCAAGAGCAAGAAGCGCGATGAGACCGGGCTCGCTTCCCTGGCGATCGCCGGCGACGACGATGCCGCACTCGCCCAGGGACGCGCGATTGCCGCCGGCGTCGACTTCACCCGCGAACTCGGCAACCTGCCGCCCAACATCTGCAATCCAGCCTATCTCGCAGAACAGGCACAGAGCCTCGTCGGCAAATTCGGCAACGTGTCGTGCGACGTCCTTGATCGCGAACAGATGGCCGCGTTGGGGATGGGCTCGCTGCTGGCCGTCTCGCAGGGTTCGTCCAACCCGCCCAAGCTCATCGTCCTGAAGTACGACAACGGCGGCAGCGCCAAGCCCTTCGTTCTCGTGGGCAAGGGCATCACCTTCGACACCGGCGGCATCAACCTCAAGACGCAGGGTGGCGTGGAGGAGATGAAGTACGACATGTGCGGCGCGGCCACGGTCATGGGCACGTTCGTGTCGGCCGTCGGCATGCAGTTGCCGATGAACCTCGTCGTGATCGTGCCTGCGGTGGAGAACATGCCCGACGGCAACAGTTATCGTCCGTCCGACGTGCTGACCAGCATGTCGGGCAAGACCATCGAAGTCGGCAACACCGATGCCGAAGGCCGACTGATCCTGTGCGACGCATTGACCTACGCGCAGCGTTTCGAGCCGCAGGCGCTGCTCGACGTCGCCACGCTGACCGGTGCCTGCGTGGTTGCGCTGGGTAAGTTCGCGACCGGGCTGATGAGCAAGCACGACGACCTGTCCGATGAACTGCTGGCTGCCGGCGAAAACACGTTCGACCGCGCCTGGCGCCTGCCGTTGTGGGACGAATACCAGTCGATGCTCGATTCGACGTTTGCCGACATCTACAACATCGGCGGACGCTGGGCCGGCGCGATCACTGCCGGCTGCTTCCTGTCGCGGTTTACCGAGGGCCAGCGCTGGGCGCACCTGGACATCGCCGGCGTCGCCAATGGCGACGGCAAGATGGGCATGGCGACCGGACGACCGGTTGGCCTGCTGTCGCAGTGGCTGATCGATCGCGTCGCCTGAGCCGGATGCACGACGGGTGCCGCGCGCCGATTTCTATCTGATCGCCAAGGAGCGTTTCCGCGAGGATCCGCTGCAACTGGTCTGCGAGCTGGCACGCAAGGCCTACGACGCCAATCTGTGGACGCTGGTGCTCGCGCGCGATGCGGAACAGGCCGAGGCGCTCGACGAAATGCTCTGGGACATGGGCGACGACGCCTATATTCCGCACCAGATCGCCGGCGACGACGAAGATGCGCTGACGCCCGTGCTGATCGCCACGCCCGACATCGACGCTGCGATGCGTGCGCTGGTGATCAACCTGCGCGACGACGCCGTGCAAGGCAGCTTCGAGCGCGTGCTCGAAGTCGTTCCCGCCGACGATTCGGCGCGCGAGCCGCTACGCGAGCGCTGGAAACACTACAAAGCGCGCGGACTGGAAGTGAAGAAGTACGACATGTAGCTTCCCTCCCTGCGCGGGAGAACAAATGACTTCCCTTCGCCCGCTTTGCGGGAGAAGGTGCCCGCAGGGAGGATGAGGGCGCTTTTGTGGAAGCCCGGCACCGTCCGAAGAGCACCCTCACCAACCCTCTCCCGCAAGCAGGAGAGGGGGAAACCAGCTGAAGTATCAACATGACAACCCTCGCCCCCGGCTACGACCCCACCCAGTTCGAAGCGCGCCTCTACGCGCAGTGGGAGGCCAGTGGCGTGTTCAGGCCCAGCGGCAAGGGCGAGCCGTACTGCATCCTGCTGCCGCCGCCGAATGTCACCGGCACGCTGCACATGGGGCACGCGTTCCAGCACACGCTGCAGGATGCGCTGATCCGCTACCACCGCATGCGCGGCTTCGACACGCTGTGGCAGATGGGCACCGACCACGCCGGAATCGCCACCGAGATGGTGGTGTCGCGCAACCTCAAGCTCGAAGGCAACGATGAAACGCGCGACTCGCTCGGCCGCGAACGCTTCGTCGAGAAGGTGTGGGAGTGGCGAGAGCAATCCGGCCACACCATCGAGCGCCAGATGCGGCGCCTTGGCACGTCGGGCGACTGGTCGCGCAGCGTGTTCACCATGGATCCGATGGCCGCCGACGCGGTGGTCGAAGCGTTCGTCCGCCTCCACTCCGAAGGGCTGATCTACCGCGGACAACGCCTGGTCAACTGGGATCCGGTGCTGAAGACCGCGATCTCCGACCTCGAAGTGGTCAGCGAGGAGGAAGATGGTTTTCTGTGGTCGATCGCCTACCCACTTACTGATGGCAGCGGCTCACTAGTGGTGGCGACCACGCGTCCGGAAACGATGCTCGGCGACACCGCGGTGATGGTGCATCCGGATGACGAGCGTTACGCGCACCTTGTCGGCAAGACCGTCACGCTGCCGCTCACCGGCCGGTTGATCCCGGTGATTGCCGATGCGTATGTCGACCGCGAATTCGGCACGGGCGTGGTCAAGGTGACGCCGGCGCATGACTTCAACGATTACGCCGTCGGCCAGCGACATTCGCTGCCGCTGATCAACATTTTCACGCCTGATGCGGCAACCAACGACGTGGTCCCCGAACGCTATCGCGGCATGGACCGCTACGAAGCGCGCAAGGTCGTGCTCGCCGATCTCGACGCCGCCGGCCTGCTCGTGGAGACCAGACCGCACAAGCTGCAGGTGCCGCGCGGTGACCGCACCGGACAGGTGATCGAGCCCTACCTCACCGACCAGTGGTTCGTGAAGATGGATGCGATCGGTGCTCACGGCCTGGAACTCGTCGAGAGCGGCGCGGTCAAGTTCGTTCCCGGCAACTGGATCAACACCTACCGCCACGGGATGGAGAACAGCCAGGACTGGTGCATCAGCCGACAGCTGTGGTGGGGGCACCGCATTCCGGCGTGGTACGACGCGCAGGGCCGG
>JAQGOI010000027.1 GCA_028293685.1 Lysobacteraceae bacterium
ACCTTGTAGATGCCATCGAGCTTGAAGGTCCAGTCGTTGCTGCCCTTGGTCGGGAAGATCGTGGCCTGCAGGGGAATGGTGTCGCCGACTTTCCACCCGAATTTCTTCGCCAGGGTCTCCCCGACGATGGCGCCGGTGCGATCGGCTTCCCAAGCCTTGCGCTGCGCCGGCGGCAATACGAACTCCGGGTACAGGTCCAGGTAACCGGGACCGACCGAGAAATTCGCGAAGAAATTCTTCGGGTCGCGGTAGATACCGCCGAACCAGGCTGCAAATGAAGTCTGCTTCACGCCCGGAATGGTTGGAATCTGCGTGTCGAGGCTGTACGGCAGCATCTGCGTGATCGACAGGCGCGATGCCACGACCATGCGATTGGCGCCGGTGACGCTGCCGCCGGAATTGAATGCGACGCGGACCGAATCGAGCATGCCGAACAGCAGGAACGCGGCCACCACCGACAGCAGCGTCAGGAAGGTGCGGGTCTTGCCGCGGAACAGCGCGGCCCAGATGAGGTGCAGGTATTTCATGTGCGCCTCCTCAGGCTGTGTGCAGCGTCTGCTCGACCAGCGTGCCCTTGTCGAGGTGCAGGGTGTGGGTCGCGTACTCGGCGGCCTTGGGGTCATGGGTCACCATGACGATGGTCTTCTCGTGTTCGCGGTTGAGCGTCTGCAGCAGGGACAGGATCTCCTCCGCCGACTGCCGATCGAGGTCGCCGGTCGGTTCGTCGCAGATCAGCAGCGTCGGGTCGGAGACGATCGCGCGTGCGATTGCGACGCGTTGCTGCTGGCCGCCGGAGAGTTCGGCAGGCCGGTGCTTGCCGCGATCCTTCAATCCGACCAGTTCCAGCGCGATCTCGGCATTGCGCTTGCGCTGGGCTGCGGAGAGTCTGGTCAGCAGCAATGGCAGCTCGACGTTCTTCTGCGCACTGAGCATCGGCATCAGGTTGTAGAACTGGAAGACGAAGCCGACATTGTGGCTACGCCAGGTCGACAATTGTCCGGAGGACATCGTGTCGATGCGTTGGCCGGCGACGTCGATCTCGCCGCGCGAGGGCGAATCCAGTCCGCCGATCAGATTGAGCAGCGTGGTCTTGCCGGAACCGGATGGCCCCATCAGCGCGGCGAAGTCGCCTTTTTCGATGTCGAGATCGATGCCGTGCAACACGTCGACCTTCTCGGGGCCGCGCTGGTAGGTCTTGTGCAGATTGCGGATGCTGACGAGGGTGGACATGCCGTGCTCCGTGGTGTGTGCCGATGCTGTTGCGTAGTTGTCTGCGTTGTTTGGTCGTGCCTGCGCCTTACCTTGGTTATTCACTGCTCGCCGTGGCGTCCTTTGATTCCTGCGCGACACGCACGATCGCACCATCCTTCAACTGCTCCGGTGGATCGACCACGATGACGTCGCCGCCCGCCAGTCCGGACAGGACCTCGCGGTCGTCGCCAAGCGCGCGGCCAATTTTCACCACATGCATCTGCGCCTTGCCGTCCGCAACCGCGAATGCCACGTCCTGCCCGTCGCGCTGCACGATCGCAACCGCAGGCGCCAGCACGCCGGCCTTGCGCACCGCCTGCTGCGGTTGCGCCTGTTCGAGGAAGCTCACGCGCACGCCCATGTCGGGCACGATGCGTGGGTCGCGCGCGTTGAGCCCGACGCGCACCTTGACCGTAGCCTTGCCGCGGTCGGCAGTAGGAATGATCGCGATGACCTCGCCGGGGATCTTCCAGTCCGGGTAGGCGTTGAGCGTCGCCTGCGTCGGCATCTTCGGTTGTACGCGGCCGATGAATGCTTCGCCGACATCCACCTCGACCTCGAGCGAGTCCATGTCGACGATCGTGCCGATGCCGGTGCGGGTGAAGCCGCCGCCGGCCGACAGCGGCGAAACGATTTCGCCCGGTTGTGCGGCCTTGGCGATGACGACGCCGGCGAACGGCGCGCGTACGACGGTGTTGTCGACGCCATGTCCGGCGATGCGCAGCTGGTTGCTGGCGACCTGCGCGTTGCGCTGCGTCGTGCCCAGCTGCGCGCGCAGGGCGTCGCGCTGTGCGATGGCCTGGTCGTATTGCGATTTCGACACCAGCTGCTGTTTCACCAGCGCGCCCAGGCGCACGGCGTTGGCATCGGCTTCGTGCAGTTGCGCCTGCACGCTGCCCGACTGGCTGCGCGCAGCGGCCAGTTGCGCGCTGGCCAGGTCGCGTTCGGCATCGGCATCGATCGGATCCAGCGTTGCCAGCACCTGCCCGGCGTCGACATGCTGGCCCTCCTCGATCAGCACTTCGCGCACCTTGCCGGTGATCTTGGACGAGACGGTCGCCATGCGTCGTGCGACGACGTAGCCGGTGGCGTCCAGGACCGAACTGCTCGTACCGCCATTACCGATGGCGACGACCGTCGCCGTGTGCACTTCAATGCCTTTGTCGCGGCCGAAAAAGGCCCACGCCCCGCCAGCGATGACCAGTACGGCCGCGACACCGGCAACCGCGATCCATACGCCGCGCCGCGACTGTGGTGGGGGCGCGGAGCGGTCGATGCGCAGTTCCTTGAGCAGGTCGGCCGAGCTGTTCATTGCAGATCCGTTGGAAGGCGAAGCCATCAGTGTGACGGCGTTTGCGCAGGCGGTGAAGCCGGGAGGCAAAGCGTAGGCGGGCGTCCAGCGCCTGTCACCTGACGGTTGTCATGTGCAATCCCTGACGCCTGCGACTGTGGTCGCCAGCCAATCGACGGCAACGTGGCGATCCTGGGCCCTGGGAGATGGATATGGACGTATCGGATGCCAATACCGCTGGATCGCTGGCGAGCCTGCGCACGGCGCGCAAATACTACGGCCAACTGCGTGCATTGGACGGCCTGGACCTGAGCGTGGGTGCCGGCGAACTGGTGGCCCTGCTCGGCCCCAGCGGCAGCGGCAAGACCACGGCCCTGCGCGTGCTGGCGGGACTGGAATCAACCGATGCCGGACACATCCGGATCAACGGTGACGACGTCTCGGAGCTGCCCACCAGCCGCCGCGACATGGGCATGGTGTTCCAGTCCTACTCGTTGTTCCCGCACCTGAGCGCCGGCGAGAACGTCGAGTTCGGGTTGCGGATGCGCCGGGTGGGCGCCGAGGAACGCCGAGAGCGGGCCGCGACCGCGCTGGCGCTGGTGGGCCTGGACTCCCACTACGACAGGTTCGCCCACCAGCTCTCCGGCGGCCAGCAGCAGCGGGTGGCCCTGGCCAGGGCCCTCGTCACCCGGCCGCGGGTGCTGCTGCTGGACGAACCACTGTCGGCCCTGGACGCCAAGGTGCGGGTGGGCCTGCGCGAGCAGATCCGTCGGATCCAGACCGAACTGGGCA
>JAQGOI010000028.1 GCA_028293685.1 Lysobacteraceae bacterium
GTAACCGGCACCAGCCCCCTGTTCTGGGGCATCGATGCGCTGAAGCAGGTGATCAGTGGCCATGCCATGTGCCCGCTCACGGACGTGGCGCGCGTCGATCGCCTCAGTGGCGTGCTTGGGCCATGCAACCTCAAGCTCGGCCTGGTGCTGGCGAGCCTGTCACCGTTTGCGTTGTACGCAGCGGGCAGGCGCTTCGGGCACGCGGGCTGGATCGTGGTCTCGGCCGCCCTGGGCCTGGTCATCCTGCTTGCCGGCGCGCGCGCCTCGTGGATCACCTATGCACTGGTGTTGCTGTTTTCCGGATGGCGCCTGCTCGGGGCGAGGCGCCTGGTCGGTGTCTTTGTTTTCGGTGCCGTGACCCTGGGCGTGCTGACGCTGGCCGTGCCACAGGTTCGCGAGCGCATCGTCCGCACCACCCAGGTGTTGGCCGCCGATCACGAAGGCATGGACGTCGCGTTGTCCGGGCGCACTCGCATCTGGAGCGCGGCGATGTGCATGATCCGCGAGCACCCGGTCAACGGCATCGGTGCGCGCGGTTTCCGCGAAGCGTTTCCGGCGTGCGATCCGCAACCGGGCGTTGCAGCGGCATGGGGCGCAGGACCGGCGTTGCACGCGCATCAGGTCATCCTCGAGGTCGCAAGCGAAACCGGTGGCATCGGCCTTCTGCTCTGGCTGGCCGGAGCTGCGCTGGCCTGGCGGGCGTGGCGGTTCGCGTCGCTGGCGTCGCGCGAACGTGCGCGCCCGGCCATGCTGGCGCTGGCCGTGACGGTATTCCCGTTCAACACGCACCTTGCGTTCTATTCCACGTTCTGGGGCGGCGTCGCATTGTTGCTGGCGGCGTTGTATGCCGGCAGCCTGCTTTCACGTGCTGAGGATGTCGCCGAGCCGCTCGATCACGGCGACGCGTCCGAATAAGGGTCCGCGGCCCCCTCGGGACGCCGCTTGAAGCGTCGATGGATCCACAGGTACTGCGCCGGCGCCGCACGCACCATCGTTTCGATTCCGGCCATGATGCGCGCCGTGTCCTGCGTGGCGTCCGTCGATGGAAACGCCTGTAGAGCGGGCTCGAGGTGCAGGTCGTAGCCGCCATCGTCCCGCCGCGCGTGCTGGAACAATACGACCGCCGCGCCCGACATGCGTGCCAGCTGATGCGTGGAGGTCAGGCTGTGGGCCGGTTGCCCGAAGAACGGCACGTAGACGCTGTCGCCCCGGCTGGGATCCTGGTCGGGTGCGTACCACAGCAGGCCGCCGCGCTTGAGGTGACGCACGGCGCCGCGCACGTCGTGTTTGGAGAACATCGCGACCGCATAACGCGCGCGGCCACGCCGCACGGCCCATTCCATTGCCTGCTGGCGATAGGGTCGGTACATCCCGGCCAGCGGCACGTAGTCGCACAGCAGGCGCCCGCAGACCTCCAGCGTGGTGAAGTGCCCGGACACGACGATCACGCCGAGGCCCCGGGCGTGCGCGGCCTGGAGATGCTCGATGCCGGTCAGGTGCAGGTTGCGCCGCAGCGGCGCGATCGATCCCCACCATGCGCGCGCGAACTCGAAGACGCCGATTCCCAACGCGGCGAAATGCTGCGACAGCAGATGGCGCTGAGCATCGGCATCCAGTTCCGGCAGGCAGAGCGTCAGGTTGCGCGCGGCAATGTCGCGACGCGTGCGCAGCATCGAGCGCAGCAGCCTCCCCAATCCGCGACCCAGGATCCGTTGCATGGACCACGGCAGTCGTGCCAATGCCACCAGGACGAACACGCCGAGCCAGCCGCTCCAGTGACGCCATGCGAGAGGGGGTGAACCGGACGACGGACGTGATGGCATGGGCGGATTCTAGCGAGCGCAGATGCGTCGGTGCTGGTGTCAGTCATTGCCGGGTTCCGGCGCTTGCAGCTACGCCGATGACCTGCTGTCGGACGCATGGCTTCGTTATGCTGTCGCCGATGCACGCCGACTTCCTGGACAAGGCCATTGAGCGGACGCTGCGCGCCTTGTATTCGGCCGCGTTGTACCTGCTGGTGCCGATCACCGTGTATCACCTGATCTGGCGCGGCTTTCGCCAGCGCGAGTATTTCCTGCGCTGGAATGAGCGGTACGGCGTCTATGCCAATGCGCACGTCGTCCCGGCTGATCGACCGGTCGTCTGGGTCCATGCGGTCTCGGTGGGCGAAGTCAATGCGGCCGCATCGCTGGTCAATGCGCTGCGGGCCAGTCGTCCCGACCTGCGTGTGCTCGTGACGACCATTACACCCACCGGCTCGGCGCGCGTGCGCGCGGTATGGGGCGACGGCGTCCAGCACGTGTACCTGCCCTACGACCTTCCGGGCGCCGTATCGCGGTTCCTGATGCATTTCGAGCCGCGACTGGCGCTGATCATGGAAACCGAACTCTGGCCGAACCTGCTGCTGGGTTGCCGCGATCACGGTGTTCCTTCTTACATCGTCAACGCGCGCTTGTCCGAGCGCTCGCTGCGCGGCTACCGCGTGCTCAAGCCCCTGATCGCGCGCGCCCTGCGCACGGTGCGTTGCGTGCTCTCGCAATCGGCAGCCGATCGAGATCGCTTTGTCATGCTCGGTGCGTCGACGGCCTGCACGCAGGTGACGGGCAATCTCAAGTTCGACATGGCCGACGCCGACTGGCGAAGGTTTTCCGCGACGTTTGCCGACCAAATCGGCAAACGTCCCGTGTGGATTGCAGCCAGCACCCATCCTGAGGAGGAAGCCGCGGTGATCGCCATCCACCGGCGTCTGCGCCAGCGTTGGCCGGACCTGCTGTTGCTGTGGGCGCCGCGGCATCCGGAGCGGTTCAAGGCGGCGATGCAGCAGTCGGTCGATGCCGGCTGGCGCGTGTCGACACGACGGCTGACGCAGTGGCCGGATCGCGACGATGGCGTGTTCGTGATCGACACGCTGGGCGAGCTGGCGGTGTTCTACGGCTGTGCGCAGGTCGCTTTTGTCGGCGGCAGCCTGCAGCCGGTCGGCGGGCACAACCTGCTTGAGCCTGCAGCAGCGGGCACCGCAATCGTCAGTGGCCCGCACCTGCATAATTTCAGCGACATCGCATCGCAGCTCGAGAAGGTCGGCGCCCTGCGCATCGGCGTCGACGCCGATGCCGTCGGCGATCACGTCGCACAGCTGCTGGATGATCCGGCGGCGCGGCTGGTCATGGTCGCAGCAGCGCGCGTGTTGGTGAACCAGGGTCGCGGTGCCCTGCAACGCACCCTGGCCGTCATTGCAAAGGATCTGCCGCCGCCAACGTAAGCGCCTTTCAGCGCAGGACATCTCCCGGCGCCAGTTGTGCTTCGGCATCGGCGGTGAGCAGTCGGTTGACGTCCTGCACGTCGGCGATGTCCAGGCTGCCGGCGGCCTGTTCCAGCAGCAACCGGCTCTGCAGGAAGTTGTAGCGGGCCAGGGCGAATTCGCGTTCGGCGTTGAACAGCGTGTTCTGGTTGGTGAGCACGTCGAGCACGGTGCGCGTGCCGACCTCGAGTCCGACCTGCGACGCCGAGTACGCAGCGCGCGCCGAAACCAGCGCGAGCCGGCGAGCCTCGACCTCGCTGATGCCGGCGACGAGGGTCTGGTATGCGTTGCGCGTATTGCGCACAAGCGCGCGTTTCTGCTGCTCGAGCTGGTCGGCGGCGACATCACGTTGCGCGAGCGCCTGTCGCACGCGCGACTGGGTGGCGCCACCGGAGAAGATCGGAACGCTCAGCGTGAGTCCGACCGTCGGTCCATGGCTCTCCCGGTCCGATGGCAGCGATGCGTCACCGAACGAACTGCTTCCCCAGCTTGTGTTGTCGCCATAGTTGCCGCTGAGGTAAAGCGTTGGCCAATGGCCTGCGCGCGCCGTCTCGACGTCGGCCTCGCTGGACTGCACCTGCAACTGCTGTGCCTTCAATGCGGGGTTGTTGGCGATCGCCGAGGCCACCCAGCCTTCGCCGTTCCGTTCCGGGGGGAGCTTGGGCTGGAAATCGGCGGGAAGACCTTTGAGGTTGCGCACAGGGGTGCCCGTGATCTCGGCCAGTGCCTGGTAGGCGTCCTCCAACGCATTGCGGGTGAGGATGGTGTTGGCGCGCGCACCCTCGTACTGCGCGCGCGCTTCGTGCACGTCGGTGATCGGCGCAAGGCCGACCTCCAGGCGCTTGCTGGCGAAGTCGAACTGTTTCTTCAGCGCCGTTTCCTGCGATTCCGCCGCAGCCAGTGTCTCGATGGCGACCAGGACGTTGAAATATGCCGCCGAAGTGCGCGTCACCAGCGTGTCGCCGGCGGAGCGCAACTGGAAATCGCTCGCTTGGCTCAATGCGTTCTGGCTTTTCAGGCGGGTGAAATTGCTGCGGTCGTACACCATCTGCCGCAGGTTGACGCCGATATCGCGACTGGTCGTCGTTCCCGAACTCTGGACGTTGAATTGCACGGGCGTGGGTTGCCCCGTGACCGGATCATCCACGAACTGGGTATTGGTCGACGATCCGCTGCTGCGCGACTTCTGCAGCGTCGCGGTGCCATCAATCTGCGGCAGCAATAACGCCCGGGCCTGTACGGCACCCTCGCGGGTCGCCAGCCGGGTGGCTTCGGCCGCGGACAGCTGCGGATCGCCGGTGCGCGCCAGCTGATAGGTCTGCAGCAGGTCTTCGGCATGCGCTGCGGCGGTGGGCAGAAGCGCAATGGCGAGGGCGAGGACGAGGGGGTGGCGCATGGCAATCCTTGGTCAGAACGGGAATTCAGGCGTCGGAGCGGCGCCTTCGAGATAGGGAATGACGGTTTCGAACAGTGATTCGGTCCGCAAGCCATCGGCCGTGTTGCGCACGAGTTCGGCGGCCATCGCTGGCGCGTGCCCACGCACGACGAACAGTCGTCCACCGGGGTGGAGCCATTGCAGGAACCGCGGCGGAAGCGTCGCCACCGCGCCGCTGATGCAAATCGCATCGAACCGTTCGCTCGAGTCGTATTGCAACGCGTCCACCGTTTCGATGCGCACGTTATGGTCCATGCCCAGCTCGGCGAGCCTGGTGCGTGCGCCCTGGGCCAGGTCCGCATTGATCTCCAGGCTCAGCACGTCGCGCGCCAGTCGCCCCAGACACGCGGTGATGAAGCCGCTTCCGGTGCCGACCTCGAGGACTGCGTCGGTAGGCTCTATCGCCAGCGACTGCAGCATGCGGCCCTCGACCACCGGCTTGAGCATCCATTCGCCATGCCCGATCGGAATCGGCAGGTCCGCATAGGCCAAGGCCCGGTAAGCCGCGGGAATGAAAGCATCGCGCGGTATCGCCGACAGGACATCGAGCACGCGATCGTCCAGCACATCCCACGGCCGAACCTGCTGTTCGACCATGGTCTCGCGGACTTTGGCGTAATCGATTGTCGTCATTGATCTGTTCCGAGGCGATGGCCGGCAATTCTAAATGGCCCGGGCGCCGGGTTTGGACACCGCGCCGACAGCATGGCTGTAGTAGCACACCGGCACTGAGTGCCAGAAGTCAGTAGGACCGCTGTCACCGGTGCGCTCCCGGTGCAGGAGCGGAGCCCACCACATAGGCGCGAAGAAATAGGTCCACCGTGGCGGCCAGATGTGCCGGGATGTCGTCTTCGCGAAATACACAGCAGCCGAACACCAGCTGTGCATGCGGCTCGCCCTTGAGCAGGGCGAAAAACTGCGACGCTGCGCGTGGGATGTCGTCGATCGCCAGTTCCCCGGCCGAGACGCGCGATCGCAGCAGCTCGCCGAAGGCGTCCTGGACGCGCTTGGGGCCGGCTTCCCAGAACATCTTCGGGAGGGGCGAATCGGTCATCTGTGGCGTGCACAGGATCCTGTGCCCCGCCACCGCCTCGGGTGCGCTGATCATCGAAAAGAACGCCGCGGCGATCTGCAGCAGTCGCTCCCGCAACGCCACTTCCGGCCTGGACTCGAACAGCGAAGCCGGCAACTTCTGATCGCAGTGGGCTTTCACGGCGGCGGCGAACAGCGTCTCCTTGTCGCCGAAGTGGCTGTAGACCGTGAGCTTGGAGACCCCAGCCTCGGCGGCGATCTGATCCATGCTGGTGCCGTCGAAGCCCTGGGCTGTAAACAGCCGTTTGGCCGCATCAAGTATCGCCATGCCCTTGCCCAGGTCCTTTGGCCGCCCCGGAGCGGCAGCCTTGGGGGTGGCAGGGGCGGGGGGACGGGGCATCAATCAATACTAGACTAACGGGTTCGTTATTTATACCATACCGATAAGTTCATTAATTGGCCAGCCGGCCGCGGTACGGAAATGGCAATCACCAGCACCCCCGCCCGCCGCTGGCGTACGGCTTCCGCGCTTGCGACCGTGGCCCTGCTGCTCGGTGGATGTCACGACAGCGCGACGGCCGCGGACCCGCCGCAGCCCGTCCTCGTGGTCCACCCGGGCGCCGCCGCCGGGGACGCCGCAGTCGCCTTTCCCGGCGAGATTCGCGCCCGGGAAGAAAGCGTCCTGGCGTTTCGCGTCGGCGGCAACCTGGTACGTCGCAGCGTCGATGTTGGCGATCCCGTGCGTCGCGGACAGCTGCTTGCCGAGCTCGATCCAGCCGATCTGAATCTGCAGGCGCAGTCGGCGCAGGCGCAACTGGCGGCTGCCCAGGCCGAACTCGTCCGCGCCAGCGCCGACCGCAGCCGCTACGCCAGGCTGGCCCAGCAGCAACTCGTGAGTCGATCCATGTCGGATGCGCAGGATGCCGCGTACGCCGCCGCCGCCGGGCAAGTCCGGGCCATGCACGCGCAGCTCGATGTATCGCGCAACCAGGCTGGCTACGCACAGTTGCGGGCGCCGCGCGATGGCGTGATCGCGACGCGCAACGCCGAAGCGGGACAAGTCGTCGCCGCCGGCCAGCCCATTTTCGAACTCGCTGGCGACAGTGGCCGCGAGGTGCTGATCGCTTTGCCCGAATCGAGCATCCGCGATTTTCATCCGGGCGAACCGGTGCTGGTTGAATTGTGGAACCAGCCCGGCCGGCGTCTGCCCGGAACCATCCGCGAAATTTCGCCATCGGCCGACGCACTGGCGCGCACCTATGCGGCCCGGGTCACGCTGACAGATGATGCGGCCAAGGCAGTCGAGCTGGGACAGAGCGCGCGCGTGTACCTGCGCGGCAACGGCAACGGCATAGCGACGGTGCCGCTGTCGGCTGTGCAACGCGGGCCAGCCGGCACGGTCTCGGTCTGGATCGTGGATCCCGCGAAACGGCAGGCGCACCTCCGACCGGTTCGGTTGGGCGCTTTTGCCGCCGACAGCGTTCCGGTCCTGTCTGGCGTCACGTCCGGCGATCTTGTCGTTGCCGCTGGTGGCCATCTTCTGCATGAGGGCGAAACAGTCTCGCCCGTCGATCGCGACAACCGACCCGTGCTGCCCACAGCGACGGCGACGCGCTGACCATGCGCAACTTCAATCTGTCCGAGTGGGCGCTGCGCAACCGATCCCTGGTGGTGTACGCGATGCTGGTGATGGCACTGATCGGCGTCTGGTCCTACCGGCACCTCGGACAATCGGAAGATCCGCCCTTCACTTTCAAGGCGATGGTCGTGCGCACGCTCTGGCCCGGCGCCACGGCGGCGGAAGTCTCCACGCAGGTCACCGAACGCATCGAAAAACAGTTGATGACAACCGGCCAGTACGAGTTCATCCGTGCGTACTCGCGAGCCGGCGAATCGCAGGTGATTTTCATGGCGCGCGACGCGATGCCGTCCAGCGACATCCCGCAACTGTGGTACCAGGTGCGCAAGAAAATCGGTGATATCCGCCCGACGCTTCCCGACGGCGTCGTCGGCCCGTTCTTCAACGACGAGTTCGGCGACACTTTCGGCAACATCTATGCGCTGACCGGCGATGGTTTCGACTATGCCGTGCTCAAGGACTACGCCGAACGCGTGCAGCTGGAGCTGCAGCGGGTGCCCGACGCCGGCAAGATCGAACTGATCGGCCTGCAGGACGAAAAAATCTGGATCCAGGTCAGCAACACGCGGCTGGCCACGCTGGGCATCCCTCTGTCGGCCGTCCAGGACGCACTGGAACAGCAGAACGCGGTGTTGCCCGCAGGCTTTGTCGAGACTGCAACCGATCGCGTGCAGCTGCGCATCGATGGCGCGTTTCAATCCGTCGATGCCATCCGCAACTTTCCGATCCGTGCCGGCGATCGCACCTTCCGGCTGGGCGATGTCGCCGATGTCCATCGCGGGTTCGGTGATCCGGCCGCGCCGAAAATGCGGTTCATGGGGCAGGACGCCATCGGCATTGCGGTCGCCATGAAGGACGGCGGCGACATCCTGGCGCTGGGCGACACGCTCGACCATGAATTCACACGCCTGCAGAAGACGCTTCCCGCCGGCATGCAGCTGCGCAAGGTCAGTGATCAACCCGAAGCGGTACGTGAATCGGTCGGCGAATTCCTGCGCGTGCTGGCCGAAGCGGTCGGCATCGTGCTGCTGGTGAGTTTCTTCTCGCTGGGCTTCCGCACCGGTCTCGTCGTGGCCGTCTCGATTCCGCTGGTGCTGGCGATGACATTCGCCGTCATGCATGTTTTCGGCATCGGTCTGCACAAGATCTCACTCGGAGCGCTGGTGCTGGCACTCGGCCTGCTGGTGGACGACGCGATCATTGCCGTAGAGATGATGGCGATCAAGATGGAGCAGGGCTTCTCGCGGCTGAAGGCGGCGAGTTTCGCGTGGGAAACCACCGCATTCCCGATGCTTACGGGCACGCTGGTCACGGCGGCAGGCTTCCTGCCGATCGCCACCGCGGCGTCGAGTACCGGCGAGTACACGCGATCGCTGTTCCAGGTGGTAACCATCGCGCTGATCGTGTCCTGGGTCGCGGCGGTGCTGTTCATTCCGTACCTCGGCGACCGCATGCTGCCCGATCTGGCGAACCCGCAGCCGCCGCGACCAGGCTCGATCGCGGAGCGTTGGCAGGCTTGGCGTGCACGGCTGGCTGATCGCTGGCCACGGTACGGCGTCCTGTTCGCTCCGAAACCGGCCAACGCGCACCAGCACGATCCCTACCAGCGTCCTTTCTATCGTCGCTTCCGTAGCGTGCTGCACTGGTGCCTGTCGCATCGCTGGCTGGTGATCGGTGCCACGGTGGCCGCTTTGGCGTTGTCGATCATGCTGTTCCGTTTCGTACCCCAGCAGTTTTTTCCAGACTCAACGCGTACCGAATTGATGGTCGACATGGAGCTCGCCGAAGGATCGTCGCTGGCGGCGACCGCGACCCAGGCACACAAACTCGAAGCCATGCTCAAAGGCCACGCCGGCATCGACAACTACGTCGCCTACGTCGGCACAGGGTCGCCACGCTTTTATCTTCCGCTGGACCAGCAATTGCCGGCCGCCAACTTTGCGCAGTTCGTGGTCCATGCCGACGACATCGCCGCGCGCGAGTCGGTTCGCGACTGGCTCATCCACGACGTCGTGCCGAGGTTTCCAGACCTGCAGTTGCGGGTCACGCGACTCGAGAACGGACCACCGGTCGGTTACCCGATCCAGTTTCGCGTTTCCGGCGAGCATGTCGACCAGGTGCGCGCGATCGCAATCAAGGTCATGGCGAAAGTACGGGCCAATGCGCACGTGACCAACGTCAACCTCGATTGGGACGAGCCCAGCAAGGTGGTTCGCCTGCGCATCGACCAGGACCGCGCCCGCGCGCTGGGAGTCAGTTCGTCGGCGCTGGCGAAATTCCTGTCGGGATCGCTGTCCGGCCTACACGTGAGTACCTATCGCGAAGGCAATCAGTTGATCGAAATCCTGCTGCGCGGCGCCGACGACGAGCGCTCGCACCTGGAGATGCTCGGCAGCCTTGCCGTGCCGACCTCAAGCGGGCACTCGGTGTCGCTGTCGCAGGTGGCGACGCTGCAGGGCGGCTTCGAGGACGGCATCATCTGGCACCGCGACCGCTTGCCGACCATCACCATTCGCGCGGACATTCGCGATCAGCTGCAACCCGCAACGGTCGCCGGCCAGATCAGCCCGACCCTTGACGACATCCGCGCGCAATTGCCCGAGGGCTACCTGCTGCAGACCGGCGGCACGATCGAGGACTCCGCGCGTGGACAGAACTCGATTGCCGCGGGACTGCCGTTGTTCCTGCTGGTCGTGATCTCATTGCTGATGCTGCAGTTGCGCAGCCTGTCGCGCACCGTACTGGTGCTGCTGACGGCGCCGCTCGGACTGATCGGCGTCACGTTGTTCCTGCTGGTGTTCCGGGTGCCGTTCGGCTTCGTGGCGATGCTCGGTACGATCGCACTGGCCGGCATGATCATGCGCAATTCGGTGATCCTGGTCGACCAGATCGAGCAGGACATCGCTGCGGGACACGATCGCTGGCACGCGATCATCGAGGCGACGGTGCGGCGTTTCCGTCCGATCGTCCTCACGGCGCTGGCCGCGATCCTGGCGATGATTCCATTGTCGCGCAG